>NZ_AAEW02000016.1 GCF_000167355.1 Desulfuromonas acetoxidans DSM 684 | reverse complement strand
CTGATGATCGTTTTTGGTGTCTATTTTGTTCGCGAACGCACCCGGGCCGTTGAAAGTCTGCTGTTGACCAAGGCACGCAATCTGGTTCTGGTTGGTGCGACAACCATGGAGAAGCTTCTTTCCGAGGCGGTTAAAAACGGCGAACTGACCCATGACCAATTGTTTGATACCGATTATCAGCAGATTACTGAAGGTCCTTTGGCCTACACCGATCCTCCCAAGTTTCATACCCGCTATGATCGCTACTTTGATGAACATTTCCAGGAGATTCTTGATCGCTTTGCCATGGAAGACCCCTCCGTGGTATTTGCCATTCTGGCTGATCGCAATGGGTATGTGCCGACCCACAACCAACGTTATTCGCAACCGCTCAATGGTGAGGAGATCCATGACCGTGACAATAATCGCACCAAGCGGATTTTTGACGATCCTGTGGGATTGAAAGCGGTACGCTTCCTTGGCAGTGACCAGCAACCGGTGTTGCGGCAGATCTATGAGCGTGATACCGGAGAAGTGATGTGGGATCTCTCAGCCCCGGTGATGGTTGACGGACAGCATTGGGGGGCGTTTCGCCTCGGCCTGTTGCTGGCGGAGACGGAACAGTCCATTATTCGTATGCGTGAAACGATTTTCGTTTCAACGCTGCTGATGTTGCTGGTGTCGTCTTTGACCATTGTGCTGGTAGTGCGGCGCATTCTGCAGCCGCTGGTGAGTATGACTCAAAGCGTTGAACACCTTGCCGACGGCAAGATTTATCAGGGATTTCAGATGGATTCCAATGATGAGATCGGCAAGTTGATCAAAGCGTTCAACAAAATGTCGAGCCAGTTGCAGCAGACAACTGTGTCGCGTGATTACTACGATTGCATTGTTGAGTCGATGCGTGAAGCGATGATGATTATCTCCAGCGAAGGGTTGATTAAGAGTGCCAACCAGTCTACCTGCGCTCTGTTGGGTTATAGTTGTGAAGAGTTGGTGGACCAACCGGTCGAGGTGATCTTGCCGAGCAACTGGCAAAAAGGGGCATTCAATATCAACGATTTCAGCAAACCCACTTTGCTGATGGATAAGAATGATCGGGGATGTTTTTTTCTTATCGCCAAGAGCGGCAAGAAAATAGCGGTTTCACTGTCAAGTTCGCCGATGCTGGATGATGACGGCGGGGTTTTGTCGTTGATCTGGGTGGCTCAGGACATTACGCAGCGCCGTGAAATGGAGCGGCGTCTGCAGCAGGCGTTCGAGGAGTCCTGGGCGATGGCGGAGAACCTTGAGGAGCAGAATCTTGTCTTGTCGAAAAGTCAGCAGAAGCTCGAAGAGGCTTATGCGGAGCTGAAGGCGTCACAGTTGATTATCCTTCAACAGGAAAAAATGGCTTCAGTCGGTTTGCTGGCTGCCGGCATGGCTCACGAAGTTAATAACCCGATCGGCTTCATCAACAGCAACTTGAACTCATTGAAGAAATATCTCGAAAAGATGTTGTCTTTCATTGAGGCCCAGGAAAAAGCATTGAACGAATTCCCTGACAGTGAGGGGAAACAGGAAGTGGCTGTGCTGCGCAAAAAACTCAAACTCGACTTTTTGCTTGAGGATTGTCGCGAGCTGATTGATGAATCACTTAATGGCGCTGAACGGGTGCGCAACCTGGTGCAGAATTTAAAAACATTCTCGCGTGCCGACCAGGCTGAGGAGGCCAAGGTTGATCTGAATGACTGCCTGGAGAGCACCATCAGCATTATCTGGAATGAACTGAAATACAAGGTCACTCTCAATCGTGATTACGGCGAGCTGCCCTTGACGTTGTGTTATGCACAAAAGATGAATCAGGTGTTTATGAATATCCTCGTCAATGCGGCCCATTCCATTGACAAGAAAGGTGAAATTACCATCAAGACCCGTCATGAGGATGATCATATCCGTATCTGGATAACGGATACCGGCTGCGGAATTCCCGAAGAGAATCTCAAAAAGATCTTTGAACCGTTCTATACCACCAAAGAGGTGGGGACCGGCACCGGCCTGGGTATGAGTATTGCCTATGAAATTATTGAGCAGCACCAGGGTAAGATCTATGTGACCAGTGAGGTGGGGGGTGGCACCACATTTATGATTGATCTACCGGTGGCTGAGTAGTTGCCGGTGCGGTAAAACGGACCGTGAAAACGTAAAAAGCCGGATCGGGGAGGCAACCGATCCGGCTTTTTTGTGCTTCGTAGGAAGAAAGGAGGTCAACACCTGCCTGCCACAACAGGTCTTGATGGTTATGACTTTAGCAACAGGCGTCGACAAAAAACACCGTACAACACGCATTTAATTGACTGATATGTCACAGACGGCAACTGTGCATATACACAGTTGCCGTCTGAAGCGGTTTATTCCGCAATATCGGCCTGGAGAATTTTTACGCCCAGGGCTTTGCGTTGTTTGTCCGTGGTAACCGGGCCGATGCCGGTACTCAGTGTGCGACTCGCGTCGCGCTCTATGGTGCCGGGAATGCTGGTCTGAACCCGACGTAAGCGGGAACTGTTATCCAAAAACTGGATCTGTACCACCACAGTGTCAACCGGCAGCCCGCTGTTGTTGGTTAACGCCATTGCCAGGTAACCGCTGCGATCCAGTGCCAGGTCGATATCCAGATACTTTTCGGGATGTTCACTCAGATCAAGGCGAACAAAGTCGAGGCGCGCCTGCTGACCAACCGCTGAGCTGGATTGGGCGGCTGAGGCAAACAGTTTCTTGGCCAGGTTGCGGTCGCCACGCTGCAAGGCGAATTGTCCGAGCGCCGCCTGGGCCGGTGCCGTAGGCAGAAATGCGTTACTTTTTTCCAGATCTGCACGGGCTTCATTGGTTTGGCCCAACTGTTTTTTTGCCAGCCCTCGTTGCAGGTAATAATGGAAATAGCTGTCATTGCGGGTGATGGCGCGGTCGTAGTTGATGATGGCGTCGTCGTAACGTTGCTGTTTGAAGCGAATGTCGCCGCGCAACGAATGGAACAGCGCTTCCGCCGGCTGCAGGCGCAGGGCTTTTTCAGCTAATGCCAGGGCCAAGGGCGTGTCGCCATCGCTCAGGGCTTTGCGTCCTTCATCGTAGGCCTGGTAGGCCTCGCGGTCAGCCAACAGAGGTGCCATGGCCTGTTGGTAGCTTTTGATGCCAAGGGTGCCTCCTTGGGGCAGGGTTGCTGCCGTCTGCCGGTTAGCATCGACTCGCTCCTGTGACGGGGGATGACTGGCAAAAAGACCCGTGAGCCAGTTGCTCTCGCGTCCCTCGGAAAGACGGACAAATGTCTGTTGCAGTTTAATCGCTGCACTGGGGTCATAACCTGCCCGCGCCATATAGTGCATGCCGTAATAATCGGATTCACGTTCGGCGTCACGACCGTATTTCTGGTTGACAAGTTGTGCGGCAATCGATGCGCCACTGGTGGCCAAGGCCGAATATTCGCTGTTTTCTGAGGCGATGGATGCCGCCAGTACCGCACCCTGCAGCAACATGCCGCGTTCCATCCCTTTGGCACCGTGACGGGCAGCGGCATGGACGATTTCATGACCTAAAACCGCAGCGAGTTCCGCTTCGTTGTCCAATTCCACCAACAACCCGCGATTGATGGCAATCTTGCCGCCGGGCAGCGCCCAGGCGTTGGGCGTCGAGTCGTTGATCACGTTGAATTCATACGGCAACTGTCGATCACTGACTGCCGCAAGTTTCTGACCGACCTGCTGTACGTAGCGGGTTACCTGAGGATGGGTGGTATAATCACCACCCTGCATTTGTCGACTGGGCTGATAGTTTTGCACGCCGGTATTGATTTCGGTGGATTCGCCGATCAGAGCGAATTCATTCTTGCCGGTAACCGGATTAACGGTGCAACCTGTCAGTGTGAAAAGTGCAGCAATCAAAAAAAACGCGAGCCAGCGCATCATAACGGGTCCTTTGTGAAAAACGAACGATGGCGAGAGGTGATCCCGCTATCGACAAAAGATTGGAAACTTGTTACAAACGGGAAGGTTTTTTAATTTTTCTACAAATGTTCCCCGCCGTCAAGGGGCCAGGGGAGAATAAACCCTGTCAAGGAGAGAGCACAGATGCGTACCAGTAATCCCATTCTCAAAGAGCGTGCCTTTGCCGCAGCAACGACGGATCAGGTCATGACCATTCAGGGGGCGGTCAATAAGACCATCGTGCTGTTGGCCCTGTTGGTGATTGGTGCCGGTTGGACCTGGAATCTGTTTTACAATCAGGGCCATGAGGCGATGATGCCCTGGATGATGGGCGGCGTTATCGGAGCGTTTGTCGTTGCCATGATTACGGCGTTTGTTCCCAAGTTCAGTCCGGTTTGCGGTCCGATCTATTCCGTTTTGGAAGGTTTTGCCCTTGGTGGAATCTCCGCTTTTCTGGAGCAGCGTTATCCGGGCATCGTGATTCAAGCGGTTGGTTTGACGTTTGGCGTGCTGTTCAGCTTGCTGGCGGTGTACAAATTACGCCTAGTGCGGGTAACGCAAAACTTCCGCAGTGGTGTGCTGGCTGCAACCGGCGGCATTGCCCTGGTTTATCTGGTCGGCCTCGTTGGGCGCTTCTTTGGCTGGCAAATCCCCTACATCCATGATTCCGGACCGATTGGTATTGGTTTCAGCGTGGTCGTGGTGGTGATTGCTGCGCTCAATCTGGTGCTGGATTTTGATTTTATTGAAAAAGGTGACGGACGGGCTGCCAAATACATGGAGTGGTATGCGGCGTTCGGCCTGATTGTGACCCTGGCCTGGCTCTATCTGGAAATTTTGCGACTGTTGTCCAAATTGCGCAGTCGCTAATTTTTACTGTTTTTTTTATTAAGTAATTGCAGAGGCTTGCCGGTTTTGTCGCCTTCGCCCTTTGACAAAGGGCTTTTCCGGGGGTACTCTTTTTCTAACAACGGCAAAACAGCGTTGGAGTCAGGAGGGGTGTCATGGATGTCAACGCAACAAATAACGCCACCGGCGGTCTGGCGATACTGAATCGGGCCAACGATCAGCCCAAGCTGGCGATCGAGGTTCTGGAAAAATCGATTGAAGGGACCAGTCAATTGAAGGTCGATGAGAGTGCGCAATCCGAAATGGCCGCTTTCACCGGCAAAGGGCAACGAATCAACATAACAGCTTAACCACTAACCCTTTCGTTTTGGCCCCGTACTTGATGTACGGGGCTTTTTTTGTGCCTGTTTGGCAGGGGAGGACGGCAACGGATTGGGAAAAAGGTTGTGAGAGTTGATCTCGATTTGTTTTAATAGTTTTAATGTTGCTGGATTGCTCTCATGCACCTTTTCGGCAGCGGTAGTCATTTTTTGATGTTTTTCTTTTGCGATGAAATGGGGTGCCGATGTCTTTTCCCTCCCTGTCAGATACAGTCCGCCATTGGCTGCGAACGGTTCAAGGTGGTACCGGCTTTCGCCTATTGCTGCTGTCGGCGCTGGTGGGGGCGGTGGCCGGTTGTGGTGCCCTGGCGTTTTATTTTGCCACCAATGCCGTCGATCATTACCTTCTCGGCCAGACGGCGCATTTTCATCCTCCCATTGAAGGGCATCTGGCCACTCAAGAGATGAGGCCTGTCAATACGCTGCAGATGGATGTCTCCTGGCTGTTGTATTTGATGCCGATGGTTGGCGGACTGATCAGTGGCTGGCTGGTTTATCGTTATGCACCGGAGGCGGAAGGGCACGGCACCGATGGCGCTTTGGAAGCGTTTCATCGTCGCGGTGGTCAGATTCGTGGCCGGGTCCCGTTGGTTAAAACATTGGCCTCTATTGCCACCATCGGTACGGGAGGTTCGGCCGGACGCGAGGGCCCCATTGCTCAGATCGGAGCCGGATTCGGCTCGTTTGTTGCCACGCGGCTCGGGTTGACGGTGTCGACCCGACGTATTCTGCTGCTGGCCGGTATGGCCGGAGGGATTGGCGCCACCTTTCGTTCACCTCTTGGGGGCGCCCTGTTCGCCGTTGAAGTGCTTTACCGCGATCCCGAATTCGAACATGAAGGGCTGATCCCGTCGATCATCGCGTCGATCACGGCCTATTCCCTGTTTGGTGCCGTCACTGGCTGGGAGCCATTACTGGCAACACCGCACTTTAAATTTGAGCATCCAGGGGAATTGATTCTGTATTGTGCCCTCGGCCTGGTCTGTGCGTTGTTTGGAGCGGGCTATGTTAAGGTTTTCTACGGCTTACGCGACTATTTCAAACGATTGAGGTGTCCGGCCTGGCTGAAGCCGGCACTGGGTGGTCTGTTGCTCGGTGGTCTGGCCATGATGGTTCCCCAAGTGTTGGGTTCCGGTTATGGTTGGGTGCAGGCTGCCCTGTACGGAAAGATGGCTCTGTCGGTCATGTTGGTTGTGGCCGTTGCCAAGATTGTTGCGACCAGTCTGACCATCTCTTCCGGAGGGTCGGGTGGGGTGTTTGCACCCAGTCTGGTGATTGGGGCCATGTTGGGTGGTGCGTTTGGTGCCTTGGCGGAACAGTTGTTTCCGGCATTGACGCAGGACCCTCAGGCCTACGTGCTGGTGGGGATGGCTGTTTTTTTTGCCGGGGTGGCCAATGCGCCGATTGCCACGTTGATTATGGTCAGCGAGCTGACCGGTAATTACGGTTTGCTGGCGCCCTTAATGCTGGTATGCGTGGTGGCGATGATCGCCATGCGCCGTAATGGGATCTATGAGAAGCAGGTCAATGGTCGGATTGATTCCCCGGCGCATTTTGGTGATTTCGTCATTGATGTCCTTGAAGGGGCGCGTGTCGGGGAGCTGGAAAGTAAAGGACGTGAAGCCACCTTGATTCCTGTCGGTATGACCCTGCCGGATGTGCTGCAGGCGATTTCGACGGCAAAAAGTGCTTATTTTCCGGTGGTTGATGACGATGACCGTATGTTGGGAATCTTTTCCCTTAACGATATTCGCCGTATTCTCAACGAAGAGATTCCACCCGGACTGGTGGTTGCCGGGGATATGGCAACACGCCAGGTGATTTATGCGACACCGAATGAAGCGCTGACAGAGGTGATGAAAAAAATTACCTCGCGCAACCTCGAAGAGATCCCCGTGGTTAACAGTGCGCAGCCCGATCGGGTGCTGTACATGTTGTCGCGGCGCTCGGTGTTGGCGTATTACGCTGAACAGGTGGAAAAAACGCGGGGGCAATATCAACAATAACGCAAGGAGAAAAACATGGACTCTTTGAGCAAACAACAAGGGCTGTTGTCCGAGATGATGGTCTCCGCTGGTTTTAGTCTCACTGGCACTCTCCATGAATAAATCACAGAGGCAACGGATTAAGCGGAGGATTGAAGCACAGTTGACGTGCTTTGAACGCCAGGCCCGGCAGGGACAGTTGTCGCGCGGCGATCTGCTGCGCAGTTTTCGTTTGCGAAGTGCCTTGGCCCGCGTTGACAGTGAAAGCTTTGGCCGCTGTCTACGCTGCGAGCAGCCGCTTAATTTCGATCTTTTGCAAAACCATCCTGAACGGATGATCTGTGGTGAGTGCCTGAACCGATCATAACAAACTCAAATTCTCACGACAAAAGCCCCTTCTGCAGTGATTGCAGGAGGGGCTTTTGTCTTTTAGAGGACACCGTGCGAAAATTTAGCAGGGCTGCTTGGTCAGCATTTCGTCGTATTCGTCCAACACATCGATGCCCTCGCCACAGACAGATCTCATATGTTCAAAAAACTCTACGATCTCTTCTGAATCGCGTTGTCTGCGTTAAAAAATTTGTACAATTTATGGAGGCTTCTTAGGAAAAAACTCGTCTTTTCAGCGTGTTGACTCTTGGCTTTGTTTTTGCTCAACAAAATGACGGTTTGTTTATCTCTGTCATGCGTAATGTGCTGTTGATAACGCATTTTTTGCGAAGGAGTTTTTTGCTGTGGCGTTCTTGCTGAAATTTTTCCCTTTCCCTCGCTACAATAGCCGTTTTGTCCTGTTAACCCGGTTGTTGCAACTTCTGTTGGTGGTATTTTTTCTGTTACGCCTCTATCTGACCTGGGTCAGTTGGGTGGATATCCCTAAATCGCCAGTGACCTTGCTGTTGATTTTTGGCGGTGGTCTCGTACAGGATCTGGCTTTTTCGCTCTTTGCCATTCTGCCTGCGGCTTTGCTGTTGCTGGTGATCCCGCAACGTTTGTTGGCGTCGCGCCCACTCACTCTGCTCAGCCGTCTGGTCGTGTTCTTCAGCATGACAGGGCTGGCGTTTGTGGTTGCGGCGGAAGTGCTTTTCTGGCAGGAGTTTTCCACCCGTTTTAACTTCATTGCCGTCGATTATCTGATTTATCGTCGTGAAGTGACGCAGAACATCTATGAATCTTATCCGATGGCGATTATCATTCTGTATTTGGTGGTTGCCTCGTTGATTCTGTTTAAAGTGCTGTCCGCTGCATTGACATGCTCCTTAACCGCGACGGAACCCGTCAGCCACCGCATCACCCGGTTTTCGGGCTTGGTGATTCTGGCTCTTATTGCCGGGGTCGCCTTGCCGCATGGGCTCCTCAAACGTTCGACCAATAACTATGTCAATGAACTTGCCACCAACGGGCCGTATCAGTTTGTGGCGGCTTTTCGTAACAATACTCTCAACTACCGAACGTTTTACCACCTTGGCGACGACAAGGCCCTGTCACGACAGTTACGTCGGCAATTACATGCCACCTCACCGGCGCACAATCTGTACGATATTACCCGAACGGTTGATGGTGACGGGCAAGCCCAGCCTCTCAATGTGATTCTGGTGACCGTGGAAAGCCTCAGTGCAAAATATCTTGATCATCTGCCGGATTCTTCCTCCCACTACCTGGGGCGGACCCCGTTTCTGGACCGGTTGGCGACCCAAAGTTTGTTCTTTACCAATCTCTATGCGACCGGCACCCGCACCGCCCGCGGGCTCGAAGCCATTACCCTGTCGCTGCCGCCGACGCCAGGGCGTTCCTTGGTCAAGCGACCCGATAACGGTCCTTTTTACAGCCTCGGCGGTGTGCTGAAACAGCATGGTTACGACACCGCGTTTTTGTATGGTGGCCGCGGTTTCTTTGACAATATGAATGCTTTTTTTTCCGGTAATGGTTACCGAATTGTTGACGAAGGGGATTTTTCGGACAATGAAATCACCTTTAAAAATGCCTGGGGTGTGTGTGATGAAGACCTCTATGCCAAAACCCTCCAACAAGCGGATAAGGTGTCCGGCGAGCATCGTCCTTTTTTCTTCCACTTGATGACCACCAGTAATCATCGTCCTTATACCTATCCCGATGGGAAAATTGATATCCCTTCGGGCACGGGGCGTGAAGGGGCGGTGCGCTATACGGATTATGCTCTGGAAAACTTTTTCCGCAATGCCCGTCATCACGATTGGTTTGAAAATACCATCTTCGTTGTGGTTGCCGATCACTGTGCCGGAAGTGCCGGCAAGGTTGGTTTGCCCGTCGCCCGTTACCATATCCCGCTGTTTATTTATGCGCCGAACCACATTGCCGCGGCACGTTACACGAAGATTGCCAGCCAGATCGATCTGGCTCCGACCCTGCTCGGTTTGCTGGGGATCGACTATACCAGTCACTTTTTTGGCGAAGATGTTCTGGCGCCGGGATATCAGCCGCGAGCCCTTATCGGCAACTATCAGAAATTGGGACTTTACCACAATAACCGGCTGGTGATTCTTGAGCCGCAACAGGTGATCTCGCAGATTGACGATCCCTGGCACAGTGAATCTCTTGAACCGGGCGATCCGCACGCCGCAGATGTTGAGCTTGCCGAAGCGTATTATCAGGGGGCCGACTATCTGATTCAGCGCAATTTGCATCATCGTGACCATAAATCCCGGCCCATCCCAGCGCCACGATCAACAGCTCGCAGCACATCCGTTTCGAAGCTGAATGTCAAAGGTGTGTTGGGCCATCTGTTGTTCAAGGCGGTCTGTTGCGGCAAAAAGTAACGCCCATGAGAAAGAGCGTTCTCAATCAGCTTTTCGGCACCAGTATCGCAACTGGTGTTGGTGTACTGGGCAAAGAAGGCTCCCGCGAGTCGTCTCAACAACGTTTAAAGAGCGGGGCGTGATAACAGAGCGTTGATTTAAAACTCCGGGGCCGGTGTTTTGGAGAACAAAAAAAGCCCCTGTCGCTTGATGGCGTCAGGGGCTTTGTGGTGTGATACCGACACGGTTTTGTGTCGTGTGGACAAAACAAGAAACAGTGAATTAGCTGGCCTGTTTGTCCAGCTCTTCGCGGCGCTCGTCCATCACTTTGACGGCGCACAGATCGCCGCACATGGTGCAGGCACCGTGCTCGTCGGCGGCCTTGTTGGACTCACGGCGTTCACGGGCTTTCACCGGATCGAGTGACAGCTCAAACTGTTTTTCCCAATCAAGATCCTTACGTGCCTGAGCCATGGCGTGGTCTTTTTCAATCGCGCCGGGAACCTGCTTGACGATATCTGCCGCGTGGGCGGCAATGCGGCTGGCAATGACCCCTTCATGAACATCCTGAACGTTGGGCAGGCACAGGTGCTCGCTGGGGGTGACATAACACAGAAAGTCGGCACCTGAGGAGGCGGCAAGGGCACCACCAATGGCACAGGTGATGTGGTCGTAACCGGCAGCGAGGTCGGTGACCAGGGGGCCGAGGACGTAAAACGGTGCGCCGTGACAGACCTGCTTCTGCAGCTCGATGTTGGCTTTGACCTGATCCAGAGGCACATGGCCGGGACCTTCGATCATCACCTGAATGCCGGCATCCCAGGCGCGGTTGGTCAACTCGCCGAGGATCAGCAGCTCCTGAATTTGGGCACGGTCTGTTGCATCGTGCAGGCAGCCGGGGCGAAAACCGTCGCCGAGAGACAGCACGGCATCGTAGGGGCGTACCAGCTCAAGCAGACGATCAAAATGCTCATACAGCGGGTTTTCCGCTTTGTTGAACGCCATCCACTTGGCCGTGAACGAACCACCACGCGAGACAACATCCATCATGCGCCCCTCGCGGTCCATGCGGTCCAGGGTAATCTGGGTGACGCCGCAGTGAACGGTGATGAAATCAACACCATCATCAAGGTGCTTCTTGATGCCGTCAAAAATTTCATCCACGGTCATCTGGACCATGGCTTTTTTCTTTTTGGCAATGGTGTCAACCGCGGCCTGGTACAACGGAACGCTGCCGATACAGGCGTCGGTTTCGGCAATGATGGCGGCGCGTATTTCGTCAATGGGACCACCGGTGGACAGGTCCATCAGAGCGTGGGCTCCGGCGGCAACCGCGACGCGCGCTTTTTCCATCTCATTATCGATGCTGGTGTCGTCTTTGCTGGTGCCGATATTGGCGTTGACTTTGGTGCTCATGCCTTTGCCGACGGCAAGAGGCTTGCCGTTTTTGCGTTTCACATTATGGCAGATGCAGGCGGTGCCTTCGGCGACGCGGGCGCGCAGCCATTCGGCATCAACGCCTTCAATCTCGGCAGCCTGGCGCAGCGTGTCTGTAATGATGCCCTGACGGGCGGATTCCATAAGAGTCATAGTGGTGTCCTCACATAAATGGCGTTGGTTCAACGATCACCAACGAGGGTCAATGCAGCCGTATAATGATTTACCGGGCCATGTCCGTGGCCGATGTGCGGCGCGTCGGCAATGGCGTTGGTAATAAATTGTTTGGCCTGGGTCACGGCCTGCGGTAATGAAACGCCCTGAGCCAGCAATGTGGCAATAACCGAGGCGGTGGTGCAGCCGGTGCCGTGGGTGTGCGGCGTGTCGAGCCGTTTGCCCGGCAGGGTGATGGTGGTGGTGCCGTATTGGAGTAGATCGATCGGATCCCCTTCCAGGTGACCGCCTTTGATCAGGACATTGCGCGCACCCATGGTTTGCAGGGCTTTGGCCGCCTGCTCCATGTCCGAGACCGTGGCAATCGATAGCCCGGTCAGCGTTTCTGCTTCGGGGATGTTGGGGGTCAGCAGATAAGCCTGAGGGAGCAGATCGCGGATAAACGTGTCAATCGCCTCTTGCTGTAACAGAGCCGAGCCGCCCTTGGCGATCATCACCGGATCGATGACGCACAGGGCGCCGTAACTGCGAAAGCGTTCGGCCACGGTGGCGATGATTTCGGCACTGTAAAGCATGCCGGTTTTGATGATATCGGTACCGATATCGCAGAGAACTGCGTCCAGTTGTTGCTGGACAAAGTCAATCGGAGGAGCATGGATGGCCGTGACACCAAGGGTGTTCTGGGCGGTCAGGGCGGTGAGCACGCTGCTACCGTAACTGCCGAGCAGGGTGATGGCTTTGAGATCCGCCTGAATCCCGGCGCCGCCACCGCTGTCCGATCCGGCCACGGTCAGTACCCGACCATGGGGCAGGGGCTGGTTGCGCTGAAATTGCAGGGCCAGCTCTCGGCTGGCCACCTCGGGCTGCGCATCGGACATGATGGCGGAAACAACTGCGACACTGTCGGCCCCGGCGTCAAGTACATCAGGCAGACGCGCGGCAGTGATGCCGCCGATGGCGACAACGGGCAGCGAGACGCCGGTGGCAATGGTTTTTAAATCATCAAGTCCGATATGGACGGCATCCTGTTTGGTGCCGGTGGGGTAGACACTGCCGACACCGATGTAGTCGGCTCCGTCTTGCTCGGCCTGACGGGCTAACTCAAGGGTTTGGGTGGACACGCCGATGATGGCCTTGTCGCCAAGCAGTTGACGTGCTTCGCGAATATGACCATCGGACTGGCCGAGATGAACACCGTCAGCACAAACCTCGGCAGCCAGGCGGGCGCTGTCGTTGATGATGAACAGGGCTTGAAACTCATGACACAGGGTCCTGAGTCTTTTTGCCAGTTGTTGTTGCTCGTTCAGTGGACGGATTTTGTCTCGGTATTGGACAATGCGTGTGCCGCCGCGCAGCGCCAGTTTAACGTTTTCAAGCAAAACGTTTTCCGGGCTGTCATCGGTGATTAAATAAACGCCGCGCAAAGGGATGTGTTGTGGTGTTGTCTGTAGTGATGAAATCATAAAAAAACCGCAGCCGGATAGGGCGCGGTCGAACACCATACGGTGTTGTCAGGTCGCTTCCCTACGCCGGTATAATCCGGATCAGGTTCCAAGGGTCGCTCCAATCTAACAGAGCTCTCAGTGAATCACTCCCCCAGCAGCCATCTTCGTTGTGTTTATCAAACTTTGTTCGTGTCGAGTTTGAGCCTAGTGGATTCGTATACTCCTGTCAATGCCTTCTTTAGCCGGATGTTTCGCCGATGTTATTGTGTGTAAATCACATAAAGAGCAACCGTGCTTGCACTTTTGTAACGAATGAATAAAATTAGCTCTTTGCGCGTTATCATGAGTGTCTAGATGATTTTCATTGTGTCCTTTATTTAGATTAGTGTAGTGTTGACAGGTGGCTATATATACATATAGTGTTTTTTTTACCTCCCCACGCCACATCTCGTGGTTGTGGTTTTCTCCATTCTGAACAGGGTGGTTCTCACGGAGGGCAAAGTGCAATACGCAGATCTGTTAGAGAATAGTAACGATCTGATTCAGGTCGTCGGCTTTGACGGCCGTATTATTTATGCGAACCGCATGTGGCAGGAAACGTTGGGGTATGGCAAAAATGACCTGACTCAACTGAATTTCTTTGACCTGTTGCATGCGGATTTTCATTGTGACTGCCAGGACCGCATTCAGCGCCTGATGTCTGGTGAGACAGTCCCGCGCTTTGAAGTGGAATACAAAACACGCTACGGCCATAAAATTATTGCCGAAGGCAGTATCTCTTTGTATAAGGAAAATGGCGAACCCTGTGGCATTCAGGGGTTCTTTCGTGACATAACCGCACGTAAGAAGACTGAAAAAGCGCTGCAGACGTCTGAAGAACGCTTTCGGACGATTTATGAATCGTCCGTGGCCGGTATTGCCATGCTGGCTCCTGATGGTCATTTTCTTCAGGCCAACTCCGCATTCTGTAATTTTCTCGGTTACAACGAGGAGGAGTTGCTGCAGATGAAGATCACTGATGTCACCCATCCGGATGACATCGAAGATACCTTGAGCCGGCGCAATATCGCTCGTGCCAACCGCCTTCACTCCATCGTCTGTGAAAAACGCTATATTCGCAAAGATGGCAGTGTGTTCTGGGCTCAGCTCTCCTCAACCTGGTTTTTTGATGCCAACGGCAATCCACTCTATACAGTGCCGGTGATTCAGGACATCACCCGTCGCAAAGAGGCCGAAGAGCGTATTCGTGAATTGGCTTATTACGACAGCCTGACCGGGTTGGCCAATCGGACGCTGTTTAATGATCGCCTGGATCAGGTAATGGCTCGCTCACGGCGTCGTCAGAGTCGTTTTGCCCTGATGTTCCTTGATCTCGATCGCTTTAAAGGGGTCAACGACACACTCGGTCATGCTGTTGGTGATGCCATGTTGCGCCAGGCGGCCGAGCGGTTGAACGAATGTTTGCGTGAAAATGATACAGTGGCCCGCCTGGGCGGGGATGAGTTTGTCATCATCCTTTCCGATTATAAAGAGGATGCCAATCTGCCGCGCGTTGCCGACAAAATTCTCAAAGCCCTGTCGAGTCCCTTTGATCTTGGCGTCCGGGAAGTGTATAGCTCGACCAGTGTTGGGATCGCCATCTATCCTGATGATGGTGATGAGGCAACAGATCTGTTGCGTCATGCGGATATGGCCATGTATGCGGCGAAAGAGTCCGGTGGCGACACGTTCCGTTTCTACTCGTCTGAAATGAATGCCCGGGCCGTGTCGCGTATGGATATGGAAGCCAATCTGCGCCGCGCCTTGGAACAGGAAGAATTTTTTATCGAGTATCAGCCGCAGATTGATCTGATCACCAACAAGGTAGCCGGTGTTGAGGCGCTGCTGCGCTGGCAACACCCTCAGTTGGGCGTGATTCCACCAACCCAGTTTATCGGCTTGGCGGAAGAAACCAATCTGATTCTGCCGTTGGGTGAATGGGTAATGCGGCGGGTGTTCGAGCAATGTGTCATGTGGAAACAGGAGGGCTACCTGCCGTTCCGGGTCGGCATCAATGTTTCCGGGCGTCAATTTGTCCAACCGGATTTTGTGGATATGGTCTGCCGGTTGCTCGATGAGACCGGTGCCGCTCCCGAGTTGCTGGAATTTGAAATCACTGAAAGTGTGGTGATGAAAGATGTCGATGCCGCTGTGCTGACCCTCGAAGCACTCAAAAAGCTGGGGATCAACATGGCCATTGATGATTTTGGCACCGGTTACTCGTCCTTGAGTTGTTTAAAACATCTGCCGTTGAATCGATTGAAAATCGATAAATCATTTATCTCCGATCTGCAGGACAATGCTGATGACCGGGCGATTGTCGAAGCGACTATTGCCATGGCCAAGCGCCTGGAGCTCGGCGTGACCGCCGAAGGGGTCGAGACCGAAGGGCAGTATGGTTTCGTGCAGAAACGGGAGTGTGATGAAGTGCAGGGATTCTACTTCAGTCGTCCGCTGTCACCCAGCGAAGTAGCGGATGCCTGGCTGATTAAACGCTAGGGCGTTTGGTTCGTTGTTTGTATAGATTCTGAGTCACTTTTTCTGCTGTTAAGGCCTGCGGCGGCACGCGTTCCTTGGCCCGGTAAAGCTCTTTACAGCCGGGCGGCGGCGTGGTAAAACCGCTTCATCGGATTTCAGTTCAGAAACAGGTCGCCATAGCGGCCTGTTTTCATTTCCTGCTTAGTGCACGCAACCCGTTTTACATCATTGCTGGTCGTTATGAAAGCTTATCGCCCGACTCACGTTGCTATTGACCTGGATGCCTTGCGTCACAATTACCATGTGTTGCGCGAGACCATGCGCCCTGACTGGCGCATGCTTGCCGTGGTTAAAGCTGATGCTTATGGCCATGGCGCTGTTCCCGTAGCTCGCACTCTGGAAGAGGCTGGTGCTGATCTGTTTGGCGTCGCCATTGTTGAAGAGGGTCTGGAGTTGCGTGCTGCCGGGATCACCCGGCCGATCCTTATGCTGGGTGGACCGTGGCCCGGTCAGGAGCCTGTTGTCATTGAGCACGACCTGCATGTGGCCGTTTTTGAAATAGAGCAATTGCAACGCCTTGAACACGCGGCCCGTCAAGCGGGGAAAAGCTGTTTCTGTCATCTCAAAATTGACAGCGGCATGGGCCGCCTCGGTGTTCGTGATGAACAGCTTGATGAGGTGCTTCGCTTTTTTCTCGCTTCAGAAGCGTTGCAGCTTGTCGGTATTATGACCCACTTTGCTCTGGCCGACTGCCCGGACCATCCTCTGACTGCGCAGCAGCAGGCACATTTCAAGCGTGCGCTGGCTAAGGTGCGTGATGCCGGCCTCATTCCGGAATACATCCACTCCTCCAACAGTGCCGCCACCTTCAGCGATGTCAACGGTGGCTGCAATCTGGTTCGCCCGGGGATTGCATTGTATGGTGGTCAACCCTTTGAAGATCGTACGTTGCCGCTGGAGCCGGTGATGGCTTTACGTACCGAAATCGCCCATCTGAAACAGTTGCCGACGGGCAGCGGGGTTTCCTACGGACACCGCTTTATTGCTCAGCGTCCAACGTTGATTGCGGCGATTCCTGTTGGTTATGCCGATGGCTATAATCGTCTGTTGTCCAATTGCGGTACGGCTCTGGTTCGTGGCCAGAAGGTTGCTGTTGCCGGAACCGTGTGCATGGACTGGACCC
Source organism: Desulfuromonas acetoxidans DSM 684 (assembly GCF_000167355.1). Lineage (NCBI taxonomy): Bacteria > Pseudomonadati > Thermodesulfobacteriota > Desulfuromonadia > Desulfuromonadales > Desulfuromonadaceae > Desulfuromonas > Desulfuromonas acetoxidans. Next base: position 87,203 of record NZ_AAEW02000016.1, on the reverse strand, counting down.
TGCTTGATGTGACCGATGTTGCCAATGTGCAATGCGGTGATCGCGTTACCTTGTTGGGTTGTGATGGCGACGAGTGTGTGCTTGCGGAGCAGTGGGCGGAAAAAGTTGGTACAATCAGCTATGAGGTGTTCTGTCAGATCAGTAAACGGGTGCCGCGCCATTATCAGCCCTAACGATCCGAATGGGATTTTTTTCAACCCTCTGGTTATCCCTCATCTTTGCAGCGGGAGTTGATTATGTCATCATCTCTGTCTTTGGCTCTGGACCTTGGAACTACCACCCTGTGTGGTCGTCTGCTTGATGGCGAAGGCCGGGTGATGGCCGAGCAGACACTGTTTAATCCCCAGATTGCATTCGGCAGCGATGTGATCCGCCGCCTTGAAGTTGCCCACGATGGCGGCGGCGAAGCGCTGGCCCGGGCGTTATTAGATGGTATTGGCCAGGTCATTGACCTGCTGCTTCAGCAGACCGGGGCTTCACGTCAGGATATTGTTCATGCCGCCGCTGCCGGTAATTCCGCCATCAGCTTGTTGCTGCAGCAACAACCGGTTGAATCCCTGCTTTTCCCTCCCCATCGCCCAGCTCAGAAAACTGGTGTCTGCCTCCCCTTGGCTGACCTTCCGGTCCCGCTTTATCTGTTTCCTCTGGTCAGTGGGTACGTTGGTGGCGACCTGGTGGCGGTGTTGTACAATCATCCCAACCCCGCGCCCGGGACTTTTTTTATTGATGTCGGCACCAATGGCGAAATGGCCCTCTATACCGGCACGCAGTGGTGGGTCAGTTCCGTTGCCGCAGGACCGGCTTTTGAAGGGGGTAACATTGCCAGTGGGATGCCCGCCGGACCGGGTGCGATCTGCCGGGTCGGGTTGGAAGATGATCGGTTGGTGTTGCACACCTGTGATGGTGGTCGACCGCAGGGGTTGTGTGGCAGCGGATTGGTGGAATTGATTGCCGTGGCTCGGCATGGCGGCTTGATTGATGCCCATGGAACCATTGTTGATGCCGATGAGGTTGAGACCAACCTGATGCGCTACCTTGTCACGGTGGAAGGGCAAGCTGCCTTGCAGTTGTATCGCGATGCGCAGCATCGTGTGCTGGTGACTCAGGAGGATATCCGTCATTTTCAATTGGCTAAAGCTGCTGTGCATGCCGGAGCTGAATGCCTGTTGGCTCGTGCGCAGATGACGGTCGATGCCTTGGACGCCGTGGTGATGACTGGGGCGTTGGGTTTTTCCTTGACGGCAGATTGTCTCAGAACTGTGGGGCTGTTGCCGGCGGCCATGATCGATAACGTGGTCTTTGAACAGGGCGGGGTGCTGAACGGTTTGGCCCGTTATCTGTGTTTGCCACAGCACGAAGATAATGTAGAGGCGTTGGCAGGTTGTTTGCGCCCTTATCCGTTGTCCGGCACCCCCCATTTCGAACGTGCATTCGTTGCGGCGATGGATTTCCCGAACTCGCCAAATGCTGGATCCAAAAAATGTTGAGCGTCGGGCCGGCTGTTGAAATAAATATTTAAGTTAATGAGTTAACAGGGTTTTTCTTGGTATGTGATGCAGGCGTTTGTTTCCGGACGTCAAAGAGATCGGAGGGCCAAGGGCGCTCTTTCAGGGAATTTTCACTTGTATCTTGGAGCGGAACCGCGTAGAAATAGGCGTTCTAAAAGGATAAATTTTGCTAGCGACTCCAAGTGTCGTATTGCTTAATCTGCTTTTTGTTTTGTGAAAGGAAGAATCATGGCCGTGATCAAACGTGCTCTTGTCAGTGTTTCCGACAAAACCGGTGTTGTCGACTTTGCCCGGGAACTCAGTTCGTATGGTGTTGAAATCCTCTCAACCGGCGGAACCGCTAAGTTGTTACGTGAAGAGGGGTTGAACGTCAAAGATGTTTCCGATTATACCGGGTTTCCAGAAATGCTCGATGGTCGGGTGAAAACACTGCATCCCAAAGTGCATGGCGGCCTGCTTGGCTTACGTGACAATGAAGATCATGTGGCGAAGATGGCAGAGCACGGCATTGAGCCGATCGATATGGTCGTGGTGAATCTCTACCCGTTTGAAGCCACGGTGGCCAAATCGGATTGTACACTGGTGGACGCCATTGAGAATATTGACATTGGTGGCCCGACCATGCTGCGCAGCGCCGCAAAAAACAACCGTTTTGTCACTGTCGTCGTGAATCATACCGACTATGCCACGGTGCTTGATGAGATGCGCCAGAATGAGGGGGCTGTTTCCGAACAGACCAACTTCAAGTTGGCGGTCAAGGTCTATCAGCATACGGCAGCCTATGATGGTGCCATTTCCAACTGGCTGGGCAACCGTATTGAGGAGGAGGTCACCACCTTCCCCAGCGCCCTGACATTGCAATTTCAGCAGAGCCAGGTGATGCGATACGGTGAAAACCCCCATCAGAATGCGGCATTCTATGTTGAGAAAAATGTGGCCGAAGCGTCCATTGCCACGGCCAAGCAGTTGCAGGGCAAGGAATTGTCCTATAACAATATCGGTGACACTGATGCCGCATTGGAGTGCGTCAAGCAATTCAGCGATGGTCCGGCCTGTGTCATTGTTAAACATGCCAATCCCTGTGGTGTGGCTGTTGGCAAAACTGCGCTGGAAGCCTATGAGCGTGCGTTCAGCACCGATCCTGAGTCGGCATTTGGCGGCATCATCGCGCTGAACTGCGCTCTGGATGGTGAAACTGCCAAAGCAATTGTTGATCATCAGTTCGTCGAGGTGATCATTGCCCCGACAGTGAGTGCTGAAGCCATCGAAATCGTCAAGGCCAAGAAAAATGTCCGTCTGCTTGAGTGTGGCCAATGGCCGGAAACTCCAGCAGATCGTTTTGAGTACAAGCGCGTCAATGGCGGACTGCTGGTGCAGGATGCCGACCATGCCCTGTATGATGATCTCAAGGTGGTGACCAAGCGTCAGCCCACTGAGCAGGAGATGAAGGACCTGCTGTTCACCTGGCGGGTGGCGAAATTCGTCAAGTCCAATGCCATTGTTTACGGCAAGGACGCCATGACCATCGGCGTCGGTGCCGGTCAGATGAGCCGGGTTAACTCGGCGCGCATTGCTGCCATCAAGGCGGACCATGCCGGGCTCGATGTCAAAGGCTCGGCTATGGCCTCGGACGCCTTCTTCCCGTTTCGTGACGGATTGGACAATGCCGCGGCCGTTGGTGTCACTGCGGTGATCCAGCCGGGTGGCTCGATCCGTGATGAAGAGGTGATTGCCGCAGCGGATGAGCATGGTATTGCCATGGTGTTTACCGGTATGCGTCATTTCCGTCACTAATTTTATTGTTCAGTAATGACCTCCGGAGGGGTAGCCCTTCCGGAGGTCTCATGTATCGGGCTCCCGTTGTCGGGGGCCCAAGTGGTATTTAGGACCCGGTCAAGTCGGGCGATAAAACACAAAGGATTGGATCGTTATGAAAATTCTCGTCGTTGGTGGGGGCGGTCGTGAACACGCTCTGGTGTGGAAAATAGCCCAATCTCCTCTGGTTGAAAAAGTTTACTGCGCCCCGGGGAATCCCGGTATGAAGGAACTGGCCGAAACTGTGCATTTGGCGGTTGATAATATCGACGGCCTGTGTGATTTTGCCATAAAAGAGCAGATTGACCTGACGGTTGTCGGGCCGGAGTTGCCACTGACGCTGGGAATTGTCGACCGCTTCAAAGCGCAGGGGCTGGCGATCTTTGGTCCGAGCAAGGCTGCAGCACAGATTGAGGGCAGCAAGGGTTTCTCCAAGGATCTGATGGCCAAGTACGGTATCAAGACAGCGGCCTATGAATCCTTTACCGATCGCGATGCCGCCGCAGCCTATATTCGTCAACAGGGTGCTCCTATTGTGGTTAAGGTTGATGGCCTGGCAGCGGGTAAAGGTGTCATTCTGGCGCAGACTGTCGATGAAGCCATTGCCGCTGTGGATGACATCCTGGTGAAGAAGACATTTGGCGATGCCGGTGATGCCGTGGTCGTGGAAGAGTTTCTGACTGGCGAAGAAGCGTCCTTCTTTGCCTTTACCGATGGCAAAAATATCCTGCCTTTGGCGTCGTCTCAAGATCACAAGCAGATCTTTGATGGCGATAAAGGCCCCAACACCGGTGGTATGGGAGCGTACTCCCCGGCTCCGGTTGTTACGGACGCGCTGTATCAGCGTATTGTCGATGAAGTGGTGCAACCTACTATTGACGGTATGGCTGCCGAAGGTTGTCCGTATTGCGGAATCCTGTTTGTCGGCTTGATGATTGAAAACGACGACTTCAAGGTGCTCGAATTTAATGCTCGTTTTGGTGATCCTGAGTGTCAGCCACTGTTGTCACGGATGAAATCGGATGTGGTGCCGGTGCTGCTTGATTGTGCGCGTGGCGAACTAACCACCAAGGCGCTGGAATGGTATGACCGTGCTGCGGTGTGTGTGGTTCTGGCGGCCGGTGGTTATCCCGCCAGCTACAGCAAGGGCGATGTAATCGAAGGGATCGACGCCGCCAATGCCGTTGATGGTGTTCGGGTGTTCCATGCCGGCACTGCGGAACAGGATGGCCGAATTGTCACTGCTGGTGGCCGGGTGCTCGGTGTCACCGGTTGGGGCGAGACCGTCGCTGTGGCCATCGACAAAGCATACGAAGGTGCAGACAAAATTCAGTGGAACGGCATGCAGATGCGCCGTGATATCGGCCAGAAGGCCCTGAAACGATAACAACAGAAACGTAACAATAACAAGGATCGACAGACACATGACGCAACAACCCGCAATTGGTATTTTGATGGGCAGTGATTCCGACTATGACGTGATGGTCGAGGCTGCCAAGGTTCTCAAGTCGTTTGATGTCCCTTTTGAGATGATTGTCAGCAGTGCCCACCGTTCACCAGAGCGCACCGCTGATTATGCCTCAACAGCGATGTCCCGTGGTGTCAAGGCACTGATTGTCGGTGCCGGTGCTGCTGCACATCTGGCCGGAGTGGTTGCTTCGGAAACCACCCTGCCGATCATTGGTGTACCCATCGACAGTTCGGCGCTCAAGGGGTTGGATGCTCTACTAGCGACAGTGCAGATGCCGGGTGGCATTCCCGTGGCGACCATGGCTATTGGTAAGGCCGGTGCCAAAAATGCCGGGATCTTCGCTGTGCAGCTATTGGCCCTTTCCGACAGCGATCTGGCGGAAAAACTGGTCACGTCACGTCAGGAGATGGCTCAAGGTGTAGCGAACAAGAGTGACAAACTGCAACAGCGGCTTGCCGCTGACGGGCTGTAATCATTCAGCCACAATAGGCGATTCATTTTCCGCCATTTTTTTAACGTAAAGGAGACACGACTTGAGTGTAAAGCAGCGTGGCTTTTTCGGTAGGTTGTGGGACTTTTTCTGCTCCCTCAAGCTGACCATTTTTATTCTGATTGCCCTGGCAATCACCTCAATCATCGGTACGGTGATTCAGCAGAATCTGTCCCGTCAGGAATACCTGCGGGTGTTCAGTGAAGACACCTATCGGGTGTTGGACAGCCTGCAGTTTTTTGATATGTACCACTCCTGGTGGTTTATCGGTTTGTTGCTGCTGTTTTGTGTCAACCTGACCTGTTGCTCGATTAAGCGTCTCCCTCGGGTATGGCGTCTGGTGCATAATCCCTCCGTGACGCCCAGCGAACAGATGCTCAAAGCGTTTTCGAACGTGGATGAGAAGTTGGTCAAAGGGGATCTGCCGACACTGCTTGATCGTATGAAGGCATTTGTTGGTGCTGAGTTTGCTACGGCGCAGGTGAATGAAAAGGACGGCAGCACGTATCTGTATGCTGAAAAAGCAAAATATGCCCGCTTTGGTGTCTATGTTACCCACCTGTCGATCCTGATCATCTTTCTTGGTGCGATTATCGGCAACCTCTACGGCTATAAGGCGTTTGTCAATATCCCTGAAGGGGGTGAATCGGATCGGGTGTGGATGCGCAACGGTCAGACCTCAATCCCTCTTGGTTTCTCAGTGCGCTGTGAAGACTTCTCCGTGGAATTTTACGGTAATTCACAACGGCCCAAAGAATACGAAAGTATCCTGACCGTCATCGATCAAGGTGAAACGGTGATCGAAAACCGTCACATTGAGGTCAATGATCCCTTAAGCTATAAGGGGATTACCTTCTACCAGTCGAGCTACGGCCCGGCCGGTGATGAAGTGATCTCCATCAAGGTCAAGGTTCGCGGAGAGGATAAAGTCGATGCTTTTTCACTGCATCGGGGCCAATTGGTCGAGTTGCCCAGCGGAGATCGCCTGCGTATTGCCGATTTTACTCCCATGTTTCGTAATTTTGGCCCTGCTGCACGTCTCGAAGTGCTGCCCAAGGAGGGGGAAGCACGTGTGGTGACTCTCTTCAAAAACTTCCCCAAATTCGATGAAGAGCGTGGCGGTGACTATATTTTCACTCTGGTTGATTTTGACCAGTTATACTATACCGGCTTGCAGGTCACCAAAGATCCTGGTGTCTGGGTTGTCTGGGTGGGTTGCACTCTGATGATTGTCGGTTGTCTGGTGGCGTTTTTCATTTCGCACCGTCGTATGTGGGTGGTGCTGACCCCTCAGGATAACGGCAAAATTGGTGTACGCCTGGTCGGTTCGGCGCATCGCAATCAGCCGGCCTTTGAGCTGTACTTTGACGAATTAAAAAAGAAATTTCGTGACGCGCTTTCTGCCTAACAAGCGGTCGCGAGGAGGATTAAATTTATGACAAGTGGTCAGTTGTTCAATATGGTAACCATTGGCTATTTTGCCGCCATGGTGCTGTTCATCGCTTATCTGGCAACCCGTAGTGATATGGTGGCGAAGCTGGCCACTCTGTTGTCGCTGGTCGGGTTCGTTGCTCAGACGTGTGCGATTGGTCTGCGCTGGTATGAAACCTACCAGATCCCTGGTGGTGCCGGTTATGCGCCGTTGTCCAATCTGTATGAGTCGGTGGTGTTCTTTTCTTGGACGATTCTGCTGATTTATCTGTTGATTGATTGGAAATATAAGCAGCGTTCTGTCGGAGCGTTTGTTCTGCCGTTTGCTTTTTTGGCCATGACCTGGGCGCAACTGCGACTCGATTCCACCATTTCACCGCTGGTTCCGGCGTTGCAGAGTAACTGGTTAACCTATCATGTTATTACCTGCTTTCTCGGTTATGCCGCTTTTGCCGTAGCTTGCGGTGTGTCGATCATGTACCTGATCAAAGTGGGTAAGGAATCTCCCGACTCGGATGCGCCTGCTGGCGGCATTGTTGGTCTGTTCCCCAGTGCCAAGATTCTTGATGACCTTAACTACAAGGCCATCATGATCGGCTTTCCCCTGCTGTCTCTCGGGATTATTACTGGGGCGGCTTGGGCAAACTACGCTTGGGGTACCTATTGGAGCTGGGACCCCAAGGAGACCTGGAGTCTGATTGTTTGGTTTATTTACGCTGCGTTTCTGCATGCCCGCATTACTCGCGGCTGGGCTGGTCGCAAGGCGGCGATTCTGTCGATTGTTGGTTTTGCCGCAACAATTTTCTGCTATCTTGGCGTCAATCTGTTGCTGGCCGGACTTCATTCTTACGGTTCGTAACCGTTGGCAATACAGTGATTCACAAGGAGAGCGGTGTCCCGCTCTCCTTTTTTTATCTTGGATTTTCCGATGACACACCTGGTTTTGGCTGACAATGAAACCCTGGATCGACTTGATGGTCTCGGTGTGGACATTGTTCAGCACCGCGATGGCTATCGCTTCTCCATTGATCCGGTGTTGCTGACTGATTTCTGCCGACCGCGTCAGCGCGAACGGGTTGTTGATCTTGGTTGTGGCAGTGCCGTGATGGCCCTGATTCTGGCACGTGCTTTCCCCTCGCTGTCCGTGGTTGCACTGGAGTTACAGGCTGCACAGGTGGCACGCGCCCGTAAGAGTGTCGTTCTGAATGGCCTTGAAGGCCGGATAGACGTTCAGCAGACCGATGTGCGAGAGGTGCCGTCGGCATGGCATGGTGATTTTGATCTGGTGGTGTGTAACCCGCCGTTTCGACCCTTGGGGCAGGGACGCTGCTCACAGGGAGATGAACGCGCAGTCTCGCGCCACGAAGTTTCCGGCGGATTGGATGCGTTTGTGCGGGGGGCAGCCGTGTTGCTTAAACATGGCGGACGTCTGTCCATGGTTCATCTGGCTGAACGCAGTGCCGAACTGATGGTCGCTCTAAGCTGCCACGGGCTTGCCGTCAAGCGGTTGCGTTATGTTCACAGTCGTCAGGGCAGCCCGGCCCGATTGGTTCTGGTTGAGGGGCGTAAGGGGGGGCAGCCTGGTGTCACTATTGAAGCGCCACTCTATCTGTATCGCGACCGCAAGTCGCAGTCGCCAGAAACCGGGCAACGTGATCGCTATAGTGAAGAAGTGGAGCAGATCTATGCGGGACGTATGTGTTCAGGATAATTTGTCGCGTGCGTTGTCGAGCTGACGTTGGCGGGTGAAAAAATCACGCATGGCTTGACGGGTTTCGTCGTCGTTGATGGCGGCGACCAGTTGGTCAATCTCTTGCAGTTCTGACGCATCAAGTTCCGGCAGGATGATTTTTTCTGTGGTCTTGATCTCCTGTTGGGCCGGTTTGCCGCGGCGGAAAAACATGTCTTTGAGGGGTGTGTCGCCCAGTTCGGCGTTAAGCCGTTCCAGCAGCCGTGGTTTGAGGAGTTGCAACTGTTGCATCCACACCGGATGGCTGACGCGCACTTCAAGGATGTTGTCTCGGATTCGCAGTGGGCTGGCCTGGGCGGCGATCTGTGGGCCGACACACTCTTTCCAGATCAGCCATACCCGGTGTTGCTCGATTTTGTCGGCGATGCCGAGTTGGGAGAACAGTCCTTCGATAATGTTGCGTGCCGTGGACAGGGATTTTTTTCCGGAAGATCGTTTTGCCATGGGTCAAACGCGGTCAGCCCGTTTGCGCAGACGTCCCCCCACCAGTTGACCAATCACGGCACAACTCAGGGTGAACGGGATGACGCGCCAGCTGAACCCGTAATGATGGCGCAGGGTAAAAAGAAATGGGATCGACAGATGGATATACAGCATCCATAATGCGGAGCGTTTAGCCACACCTTGGCGCAGATAGCCCAGCGGAATATTGCTGAACAGGGCAACGCTGAGCAGGATTATCATTGAACTGGTCGTTTCGGTCATCATTGAGCCTGAAAAAAGGGAAGAAACAAATTGTTAGGGCCACCATAGCCAGTTGTGGCGAGACTGTCAATTTAAGTCAAAGGGTTTACATATATGAAAATGGTTGAAGAGCATCACCGGCTCATCATATTTAATTCCATTCACCGGGTGATGCTGGCGGAGATACGTCTTCAGGAAAAGTTTGATATTCTTCTTATTCCGGTGCCGCGGGCTCTGTCAAGTGATTGTGGTATGGTGATTCGCTTTGATTGTAAAGATCAGGAAGGCATTGTTCTGTTGCTCACCCAACTTGGTCTGAAGCCGTTCACCATCTATGCGCCACAACATGAGGATGACGCCTTTGTTGAGGTCGGTGAATTTTCTTGACAACCCTTGACCGGGTAACTATAGTCCACTATTTGCGACTTTAGCAGACGCAGGGATAGCTATGTTCGATAACCTGACAGATAAATTTGACGCCGTTTTCAAGAAACTCAGTGGTAAAGGTCGCCTGACCGAGAGCCATGTTGATGAGGCCATGCGCGAAGTGCGTCTGGTGCTTCTTGAAGCGGATGTCAATTTCAAAGTAGTCAAAGATTTCGTCGCCGCCGTGCGTGAGCGGGCGGTCGGCACCGATGTGCTCAAAAGCCTGACCCCGGCACAACAGGTCATCAAGATTGTTCGTGACGAACTGGGTCGTCTGATGGGCGAGGGCGACAACGCAGCGCTTGACCTGGCTGCGCAACCACCGGTGCCGATTATGCTGTGCGGTCTGCAGGGGGCGGGTAAAACGACCACCTGTGGTAAGCTGGCGTTACAGCTGCGTCGTGATAAGCGCGATCCATTGTTGGTGCCGGCGGATATCTACCGTCCGGCCGCGATTGAGCAATTGAAAACTCTCGGCCGCCAACTCGGCGTTGCCGTGTTTGATACCCAGCCCGGTGACGATCCGGTGTCCATTTGTGAACAGGCGCGTGAGTTTGCCCGTCTCAATGGCCATGACACCCTGATTCTCGATACTGCCGGCCGTCTGCATATCGACAGCGAGTTGATGGATGAGCTGGGTCGGATCAACGACGCATTGCAGCCGCGCGAGATTCTGTTTGTGGCTGATGCCATGACTGGTCAGGATGCGGTCAATGTCGTCAAAAGTTTTGACGAGAAGCTCGACATTACCGGTGTGGTTCTCACCAAACTTGATGGTGATGCGCGTGGTGGTGCCGCGCTGTCTGTGCGTGCTGTTACCGGCAAGCCGATTAAATTCGTTGGTATGGGGGAGAAAATGGATGCCCTTGAGGTATTCCATCCCGACCGTATGGCTCAACGGATTCTCGGCATGGGTGATGTGCTGTCCCTGATCGAAAAGGCTGAGGCCGCCATCGATAAAGACGACGCCGCGCGCATGGAAAAGAAAATGCGTAAAGAGGGTTTCACGCTGGAAACCTTCCGCGATCAGTTGCAGATGGTCAAAAAAATGGGTTCCATGGAATCGTTGATGAAAATGATTCCCGGTGCCGGAAAAGCGATGAAAAAAGCCGGTGGTATGCAATTGCCGGATAAAGAGCTTAAACGCATTGAGGCGATTATCGGTTCGATGACACCGGCTGAGCGTAACAACCATAAAATGATTAATGGTTCACGTCGTCTGCGTATTGCCAAAGGCAGTGGCACCCGTATTCAGGATGTCAATCAACTGCTTAAGCGCTTTACCGAAGCGCAGAAGATGATGAAAAAAATGCAGAAAATGGGTCCCAAAGGTCTTAAAGGGCTCATGGGCGGCGGTGGCAACGGTCTGCCCTTTTAAGGGACGCCCGATTTGCCCTTAGTCAAACGTTTTAAGATGCCTGATGAGCAGGCATCCATTCATAGAGAGGAACAAGAAACATGTCCGTAAAAATCAGATTGGCCCGTGGTGGTGCTAAGAAGAAACCTTTTTACCAGATTGTTGTCGCGGACGAGCGTTGTCCCCGTGACGGTCGTTACATCGAAAACCTTGGTCAGTACAATCCCCTCGTTGAGCCGAAAATGGTGGCTCTCAACGAAGAACGCGCACTGGCTTGGCTGAACAAGGGGGCGCAACCCTCTGAAACTGTTCGCCAAATTCTGCGCCAGGAAGGTGTCTGGGAAAAATTCACCCAAAAGCCGGTTGCATAAGCTGGTAAACACGGTGAGCGCAACATCCCAACACCTGTTTCATGCTGGAACGATTATTGGGACCCACGGATTGCGTGGGGATATGAAAATACGACCTGTGACTTCCGGGTCGCAGGCATTGCTTGAAGCAACGCAGGTTGAACTGGTCTGCCGGGACAATCGCCGTGTTGTTGCCGATGTGACGAAAAGCTCCTGGCACAAACAGCAGATTCTGCTGGTGCTCAAGGGGTTTGAACACATCAATAAGATTGAGTCGTTTGTCGGGGCTGAGGTGTATATGGCTGTGGATGAACTTCCCGATCTGGACGAAGACAGCCATTACTGGCACCAACTGGAAGGGTTGCAGGTGGTGGACAAGCGGGCTGGAAAGCTTGGAGTTCTGACGTCACTTCTCGAAACCGGGGCACATGATGTGTATGTTGTTGAAGGTCCCCATGGTGAAGTGATGTTTCCGGCAGTGGCCGCCCTGATCACGGAGATTGATCTGGATCGGGGGGTGATTCAAGTCGATTTGCCGGATGGCCTGGTTGAGGTCAACGAATGAAATTCGAGGTTGTGACATTATTTCCGGAGATGTTTGATTCTCCGTTTGCCGGTAGTATTATCGGTAAAGCTGTTGCAAAAGGACTGGTTCAAATCACGGCGCATCCGTTGCGTGATTGGGCCGAAGGCCGTCATCAGGTCACTGATGATACCCCGTATGGGGGTGGCGATGGAATGGTGATGAAGCCCGAGCCTTTATGTCGCGCCATCCAGAGTCTTAAACAACAGCACCCTCGAGCACGTGTGCTGATGATGTCCCCACAGGGACAGCGATTCACTCAGCAGCGGGCGGCTCAATTGGCTGAAGAGGAAAGTCTGATTTTTCTCTGTGGTCGTTATGAAGGGTTCGACGAGCGTGTGCGCAGCTACGTTGATGAGGAATATTCCATCGGTGACTTTGTATTGACCGGTGGTGAATTACCCGCCATGGTGATTATTGATGCTGTGGCACGATTGGTACCTGGGGTTCTGGGGAGTCAGGGCAGTGCCGAAGCGGATTCGTTTTCGGATGGCCTGTTGGAACATCCCCACTATACGCGCCCGGCTGAATTTGAGGGGCGCAAGGTTCCCGAGGTGCTGTTGTCTGGCGATCATGCACGGATCGCCGCCTGGCGACGCAGCCAGCAGTTGCTCAGAACACTGCAGCGGCGGCCGGATTTGCTGGAACATGTCTCGTTGACGGAACAGGATCGGGTGGAGTTGGAACAGCACCGCCAGATGTTGCGTCAGGAGAAAAAAGATAAATAACGAATTTGACAGATAAACAAGGAGGCAATGATGAACATTGTTGAACAGATTGGCAACGAGCAGATGAAACAGGATATCCCCCAATTCAAGGCGGGTGATACTCTGCGCGTTCACGTAAAAATTGTTGAAGGTGACAAACAGCGTATCCAGGTTTTTCAGGGGATGTGCATCAAACGTGTCAACCGTGGTATCGGTTCCACCTTTACCGTTCGCAAGATCTCCAGCGGCATGGGCGTTGAGCGGATTTTCCCGCTGCATTCACCGATGCTCGATAAGATCGAGGTTGTTACGGTAGGTCGCGTACGTCGCGCCAAGCTTTACTACCTGCGTCAACTGCAAGGTAAAGCGGCTCGTATTCGCGAGATCCGTCAGAACTAATTCAAAAGAGTCCCGCAGAGCACTGCTCTGCGGGACTCTTTTGCGTCTCTCTGAGTTTTGCAAAAAGCCGTCCGTTGCTTTTTACGAATAGCTCTTTTCCCTCGGGATTTATCCTTAGCGGTTTTGCTCCGCCTGCCCTATACTGGTGACCACGAAGTTGTTGAACAGTGATCACGATGACAGGGTGTTGTGCCAAGGAGTTGAAACGTGACTTTATCCTTGTTCGATGATGATCTCATCGATCCGACCTATTTTGAACGTCAGTTGCGCCGCCAGGGAACCACTCTGGTCGCCGGTATTGATGAAGCCGGACGAGGTCCGTTGGCCGGGCCTGTTGTGGCCGCTGCCGTTATTCTTCCTGAGCACTTTGATCTTCCCGGTCTGAACGACTCAAAAAAACTCACCGAAAAAAAACGCGAACAGTTGTTTGGTCCCATACGTCAGCAGGCCCTCGCCGTCGGCGTTGGCTTTGCTCATGCCGAAGAGATTGATGAGATCAATATCCTGCAGGCCACAGTACAGTCCATGTGCCGGGCTGTTGCGCGCCTTAAAGTGACGCCGCAACACCTGCTGATTGACGGTATCACGCCGTTGCCGTTATCCATCGACCAGCAAACCATCAAAAAAGGTGACTCACGCTCGCTTTCTGTGGCGGCGGCTTCAGTCATTGCCAAAGTGGTGCGTGACCGGATGATGAAGGTGTATGCGCGGCACTATCCTGACTACGGTTTTGAAGGTCATAAAGGTTACGGCAGTGCCCGTCATCGCCAGTTGATCGCTGAGCACGGCCCCTGTCCGCTTCATCGCAAGACCTTTGGCGGAGTACGGGAGCATCTGTGACTCAGCAGCGGTTGACATTGGGCCGCTGGGGAGAACAGCAGGCCGCTGATTATTTGCGCCGCCGTCTCTACCGGATTGTTACCTGTAACTATCGCTGTCATTACGGTGAGATTGATCTGATTGTCCGACGTGGAAAAACATTGGCTTTTGTTGAGGTGAAAACCCGCAAAAGTCGCTGCTATGGAACCCCACAGGAAGCGGTGACACCACGTAAACAGCAGCAAATTATTGCCACGGCCCAGCATTATTTGACAACCCAGCAACCGTCAACGCAGACGGTGCGATTCGATGTGATTGCCATCAATGTGGATGGCGACAAAACGCAGATTAATCATATTGTTGATGCGTTTGAGCTCCATTGAACCAATGGCATTGATCCGTTGCTGAGCTTCACTGGCTTTTTCGCAGCCCGTTAACCATCTCGCAGGAAATGAGTATGAACAAAACACAGATTGCCCGTTTTGGCTATTTTCGACTGGCCGTGGCGTCGGTTGAGCACCGTATCGCCGACCTCGAATTTAATGCTGAACAGATTACATCAGCGGCATTGCGCGCCAAAAAACAGGGCTGCCATTGCGTGGTTTTCCCTGAATTGAGTTTGACCGGTTACGGTTGTGGTGACCTGTTTTTTCAGTCCATTTTGCTTGAGCGCACCCGCCAGGTGTTGGGCGATCTGAAAAAGATGACCCGCCATGAGCAGATGATCCTCATTGTCGGAGCGCCCATTGCTCAAGGGGGCCGACTGTTCAATTGTGCTGTGGTGATCAGTGGTGGCGAGATCCTCGGCGTGGTGCCGAAAAACTTTCTGCCCAACACCCAGGAATTTTATGAGGAGCGCTGGTTTTCTGCGGCGGCTGATCGCACTGCCGATGAGATCTCTTTGTGTGGTGCGATGGTGCCGTTTGGCGATGATCTGCTGTTTCGCCAGAAGGAGTTGCCGGGCTGTGTTCTTGGTGTCGAAATCTGTGAAGACGGCTGGGTGGCTAATCCCCCCAGTGGCCAGATGGCGGTGGCCGGAGCCACGGTTTTGGTCAATCTATCGGCCAGTCCGGAAATTCTTGGCAAGCAGGATTATCGGCGGCAACTGGTGCAGTCACAATCGGCCCGGTGCCTGGCGGCCTATGCCTATGCTTCGGCTGGACCCGGCGAATCGAGCACCGATCTGGTGTTTTCCGGTCATTCGTTGATTGCTGAGAACGGCCAACTGCTGGCAGAAACCGAACGTTTCAGTTTTGCCACGCAATTGGCGATTGGTGATGTGGATATTGACCGACTGTACAATGAGCGCCATAAGAATAACAGTTTTGCCGCCAGTTCCGCCCAGAACGCGTATCGCAAGATTGAATTCAATTGCGCAGAGCATGCACATACGCCGTTGCACCGGCCGTTGCCGTGCCATCCGTTTGTGCCGGCCAATCTGAATGAACGCGATCAGCGCTGTGAAGAGATCTTTGCTCTGCAGACAACGGCGTTGGCTAAGCGGCTTAACCATATCGGTGTTCGCAATGTGGTGATCGGAATTTCCGGTGGCCTGGACTCAACCCTGGCCTTGCTGGTCACGGTCAAAGCCTTTGAAAAGCTTGATCTTGACCCTCAAGGGATTACGGCGGTCACCATGCCCGGTTTTGGCACGACAACGCGCACCCGGGGTAATGCTGAGTCGCTGATTGACCTGTTGGGGGCCCAGTGTCGGATTATCTCCATTGATGCGGCAGTGCGTCAGCACTTCGCCGATATTGGCCACGATGAGTCGGTCCACAACATCACCTATGAAAACAGCCAGGCGCGGGAACGCACTCAGTTGCTGATGGATATCGCCAATCAGGTGGGTGGTATTGTTATCGGTACTGGGGATCTGTCGGAGTTGGCCTTGGGTTGGTGCACCTATAATGCTGACCATATGTCCATGTATGGGGTGAACTGCGGGGTGCCGAAAACCCTGGTGCGTTACCTGGTGTCTTGGTGTGCGCAGGCCAGCTTTTGCGGTGAAACCCGTCGCGTGCTTGAAGATATCTGTGCAACGCCGGTGTCGCCGGAATTGCTACCGCCGGATGAAGCCGGGGAGATCAGTCAGGTGACTGAGGATCATGTCGGCCCATATGAGTTGCACGATTTTTACCTGTTCCAGGTGGTGCGCCATCAGTTCGCACCGCGTAAGGTGTTCTTCCTTGCCCGCCAGGCCTTTGCTGAGCGCTACGACGATGCGACATTGCTGAAGTGGCTGCAGGTATTTTTCCGGCGCTTCTTCTCGCAGCAGTTCAAGCGCTCCTGTTTGCCTGACGGGCCCAAGGTCGGTAGTGTCGCCTTGTCGCCACGCGGTGACTGGCGTATGCCCAGCGATGCCTGTGTGCAACTGTGGTTGGATGAATTGGAGGGCTTGCATGTCGGATAGTGTACCTTTCGGGGCACTTTATGTGGTGGCAACGCCCATTGGCAATCTGGAGGATATGACTTTTCGCGCTATCCGGGTACTTAAGGACGTTTCGCTGATCGCGGCTGAGGATACCCGCCATAGTCGTCGGTTATGCACCCACTTCGGTATTGAGACCCCTTTGACCTCATGTTTTGAACATAATGAGGCACGCAAGGGGGATTATCTGATCCAACGGTTGCAGCGTGGTGAAGATATTGCTCTGATCAGTGATGCCGGAACTCCGGCGATTTCCGACCCCGGCAGTCTGTTGGTGCAGCGGTGTTGCGAGGCCGGCATTGTTGTTCATCCCGTACCGGGGGCCAGTGCCTGTGTTGCGGCTCTGTCCATGGCCGGGCTGCCGACGGATCGGTTTTGCTTCGAAGGATTTCTGCCGGCTAAGCAACAGGCGCGACGCCAGGCTTTGCAATGCTTTGTCGCAGAACAACGCACCATGGTGTTTTATGAAGCGCCGCACCGTCTGATTAACTTTCTCGGCGATGTCATTGAAGTGTTGGGTGAAGAGCGGCAACTGGTGGTGGTACGTGAGCTGACCAAATTGCATGAAGAACGGGTTGGCGGAACGGCCCGTGAGGTGCTGGAGTATTTTTCACAGGGTAAAGTGCGTGGCGAGATTGTTGTCTTGTTGGCTCCGGCTGAGCCGCAGCCCATTGAAGAGAGTGTCGAAGAGTCCTTGTTGCGTGAGTTGAGGGACACCGACCAGCCGATGAAGGTGGTAGCCAAACAGGTGGCTAAGCTGCATGGCCTCAGTGGCAGCGAGGTCTATGCGCTGGCCGTCCAGCTTAGAGAGAAGGGCCAACTCGACCCTCAATAGCGAATCGAAAAGCTGCCGAATTCGCCGGTGTGCGCGGACAGGCTCATGTTGACTTTATCGACCTGGGCGCGTGATGGCCCCTGCTGACAGCAGTTGATCAGGTGGCGGATATCCCCTTCTTCCCCTTCAACAACCACCTCGACATCGCCATCCGTGCAATTGCGAGCCCAACCGGTCAGGGCAAAAGAGGTGGCGCTTTGTTGGACAAAATTGCGGTAACCCACACCTTGAACCCGTCCGGAAATGCGTAGCGTTGCGCGAATCAGATTCATGACTGCTCCTTAGCTGAAGAGATGGTTGTGCCGATTAGTTTAAGGTACTGCTCTTCGGTGAGAATTTCCACCCCTTTACTCGTTGCGGCGTTCAGTTTGCTGGCGCCGACCTTGTCTCCGGTGACCAAGTAGTCGGTTTTACCCGTCACAGAAGCTCCCACCTTGGCGCCAAGCTTTTTGGCTTCGGCCTTCATGTCGTCACGGCTGCCGTGGGTCATGGTGCCGGTGAAAACCAGCAGTTTTCCGGCGATCGGGTTCAATGCACCACTGGCCTGCAACTCGCTGACCAGAGGCGTGCGCTGCAGATTGAACCCGAGGGCCTGCAATTTGTCAAAGAGTGGACGGATGCGGGCGAACCCTTTGACCACCACCTCCGCAGTTCTCTCGGCAAAACCTTCGATGGCGACAATCTGTTCCTCGCTGAGTTCGAAGATCTCCTCCAGACGATGATGGCCGAGCAGGCGTTCACAGTTGCCGCCACCCATGCGAAAGACGCCAAAGGCAGCGAGAAAGCGCCAGTCCTCTATGACTTCATGGCGACTGCGTTGCAGTTCGTTGACCAGGTTTTCCGACTGTTTTGGGCCGAAGCCCATCCCTTCAAGCTGATCAGCCTGTAGGCCATACACCGCATCGATGGTGCGGATATTGTTGGTATACAGTTTTTCGATGGTCGCCGGACCAAAGCCGTCGATGTTGCCTAATGTACGGAAAAAATGCTCAATTGTGTGGCTGATCTGCGCCGGACAACCGGTGTTGTTGGGACAGTACAGGTAGTCGCTGTCCCAGAACAGCTCCGTATCGCAACTGGGGCAGGAGGCCGGGATCTGCGGTTCAACCGCCTTGACCACGTCAATGATCTTGGGGATCACTTCGCCGCTGCGGGTTAGCTCAATGACGGCATCGGGCCCGATCCCCTTGTCACGGACCATGCCGTAATGATGAGCGGTAGCGCGTTGGATCAGGGCACCACTGAGCCGGGTCGGTTCCACTTCGGCCACAGGGTTGACCCGCCCAGAGCGCGATGTCTGTGGCACCACCTGGAGGACTTTGACCTCGGCTTTTTCCTGATTCTGTTTGTAGGCGATCTGCCAGCGGTGATGATGGCGGGTGGCGCCCATGTAGGTTTTTAGTTCGTCATCGGTAATCTCAATAACGATGCCGTCCATGTCGTAATCGAGGCTGGCGCGCAGTTCTCGGCTTAGGGCGGCAACAGAATCGATCAGATCATCACTACGGCGCACACGGTACGGCAGGGTGGAAAAGGGGTAGAAAACCACCGCCTGGTTGCCAAGGGCTTGTTCTACGGCGGGCTCCAACGCCTTTTCTTTGACAACACTGGCCTGAAAGTTACGTGGGTTTTCATAGTCCTGAGCCAGATTGGCGGCAAAATAACTGCGCTGGACAACAATCTCCCCGGCGCCCAATCCACGTGGCTGATTGTTGGCGACGACCAGGCCGCGCTCAAACGCCCGGGTGATATCGGTGCCGCGGCGACCATCGCCACGTGTGTAGAGTCGGTCACCGTCATCGAAAGCTGCAAAGCCATCCAGCTTAGGGGTGATGCGAAACTGCAGCCCCGCTGGGTCGCGGCCAATCTCGTTTGCCGCTTTATGGATGCGTTTCAACCAATCGCTTAACTCCTTGTCCGTGTAGGCTTTTTCCGTCGAGAGCATGCGTGCAGGAAGCTCAACGGTTTTGCCCGTGAACTTTGGTTCCGGTTCAACGGTGTGGAGAAACGGATGACTTGGTTGGCGCGTCTTCAGTTCAGCCAAGGCAATATGGTCGTAATCGTGGTCGGAGATCAATGGTTGACCATCGCGGTAGAAGCTGTTGGCAATGGTCAGGAACTCGACAAGCTCAGCATCGTCCAGTTGTGTGATTGTTTGTGGTTGTTGCTGCAGGGTAAACAGGCGTTGCAGGCTCAGGTGTTCAAAGGTGAGCTGCTTCAGGGCATCTTTCTGGGCTTGTGTCAGCATGTGGCCGTGATCGTCTAAAAAAGGGTTGGGGTGATGAAACTTGGTTGAAGGCGAATTTGCCGATATTGTTGAGGTTCGTCTGACGTATGTCAATTGTTTTTCCCGCAGGGCTGAGCTAAGATGCTCCGCAGTGATGTGTCCTGCAGATTTTGATGGAATGACGGGGCCTGCTAAGAGGGCCGATATGGGGAAAATATGACGGAAGACCAGTGGTACCGCCTGGCAACGATGGGCGTGTTGTTTATTATGTCGGCATTTTTTTCTGGGTCGGAGACCGCGCTTCTGGCGATTGATCGGTTGCGGGTTAAATACCTGGTAGAAAAAAAACGCCGCGGTGCCCAGGAGTTGGAGAAGCTCCTCGACAATCCCGAATGGTTGTTGGGTGGCATTCTGGTGGGGAATAACCTGGTCAATATCGCCTTGTCGGTATTTGCTACCACTTTTTTTGTGGAACTCTATGGGGATTATGGCGATCTGTTGACCATCCTTGTGCTCACCCCGCTGTTGCTGATTGTTTCCGAGGTGTGTCCAAAAACCTATGCTGCCCGCCGTGCCGAACAGGTGTCGTTTCGTGTGTTGCGGCCTATTCGAGGGATTTTGTGGGTTCTGTCGCCGGTGATCTGGTTGGTCACTGGTCTGTCCAGTCTGGTCACGCGACTGTTCAAGGTAGATTCTTCAGCCAGTATCCTGTCGGCCGATGAGATTAAAACCATGATTGCCATCGGTGCTAAGTCTGGCACTCTGGCTGGTGAACAACGGCGCATGCTCGACGGTGTGTTTGAGTTGTCGCAATTGCGGGTGCGCGATCTGATGATTCCACGCACTGAAGTGAAGGGGGTCGAGGTGGATGCCCCGTTTCAGGACTTGCTCGACGAAGTCAAACGATCGACTCATTCGCGCTTTCCCGTCTATAAGGACACCCTCGACAACATTATGGGGGTGATTCACTCCAAGGATGTGTTGCGCTTTGTTGACTGTCCGCACAACTTCAATATGCGCGAGGTGATGCGTCGTCCCTACTTTGTCCCCGAAGCCAAGCAGGTCGAAGCTTTATTGCTGGCGTTTCGCCGCCGTCGCATTCATCTGGCCGTGGTGCTGGACGAATATGGCGGCGTGGAGGGGATTGTGACTCTGGAGGATGTTCTTGAAGAGATCGTCGGCGAGATCCGTGATGAGTATGATCAGGAAGAATCCGGCATCACCCCGATCACACCGCAGCGTTTTCTGGTGGAAGGTGGTGTCGGTCTGCGTCAGGTTAATCGTCATGTCGGACTGCATTTGTCGGAAGAGGATGCTACAACTCTGGCCGGTCTGATGCTGCGTTGTCTTGGTCAAATTCCCCAAGAGGGCGATCAGTGTGTCATCGGTGACGTAACCTTAATTGCCAGGAAGGTGGATCAGCGACGGATTGATCAAATTGAACTCTGTTTGCCTGCTGCGGAGAAGTGATGGCCGTTTGATTCTCTGTGGTTCGCGTATTGTCACAAATTGCTCTGGCAAACATCATTCGCCCGCGATGTCGGCAAAACTCGCCCAGTCTGCATCAGTCCTCAAACAGGTTGCCGACAACCATCGCGCTGACGTTCATTGCATTCGGTGCTGCTGAACGGGAGAGCTGGGTTGCTCAATAACAAACCCAGACAGGGTGGGCACTGCCCACCCGTTTAATCGGTGCCACGGAAGAAATAGAGTGCAACGTCAAACCGTTATCAACGTTTTACGCCAAAAATGATAAGTTGCACGATTCGTCGACCTAAAGGGCGGCGAGCCGAATCCGTGAAGCATCACGGAAACAGATGCATTGTCGGTTAATCCAGGTCCAGGAGGTGTTCAAGCTGGCTTTTGCATACTTTTGAGCGGCCAGTCAAAAGTATGTCGGCTGCCGGGACGAAACCCGGCGACCTTGACTTTAATCTTGATCTTTAGTGGTTCGTTATACGGAACTGATCGCGCTGGCAAACTTCATCCGCTCGTAATGTTGGTACCCACGTGACGTGGGCTTCCGCGCCCACACCTCGGGCCACATTTTGCGTCGACAAAAGTGGCGCAAAATCGACTCCCGACCATTGCACCCTACGGGTTCCCTCTCTCCATTCTCTTACACCGCGATGTCGGCAAAACTCGCTAGCGCTCAAACAGGTTGCCGACAACCATCGCGCTGACGTTCATTGCATTCGGTGCTGCTGAACGGGAGAGCTTGGTTGCAAAATAACAAACCCAGGCAGGGTGGGCACTGCCCAACCGCTTTCTCGGACCCCTGGGAAGACTAGAGAGTAGCGTTACCTCGTTATAGGATGATGAGTTGCATGATTTGCCGAGCTCAAGGGAGGTGAGCCGAATCTGTAAAGCATCGCGCAAAAAGAACTTATTGTCGGCTGCCGGGACGAGACCCGGCGGTTTTGACTTTTGTCTTGATCCTCTGTGGTCCGTTTATCTCATTTTCAAAAAGCAGATGAACCTTTGGGCTGAAACACCATCTGGCAGGGCGGTGTTTTTTTTACGTCTTTTTTCTGTCGAAATCCCGTCTTTCTCCGCCGAAACTGCATTCTTTTTCAGACTGTTTTCCTCGAAAAATCAACTATTAGCACCCAGTGTCAAACTTTTTATAAAAAACTTTGAATTTCTTGACAGTGTTGTAGTGAGGGGGTATATTTTGCCCTGTATGTGTAAAAAGGTGTGGAAACGGGACACAAAAGGGGCGTTATGAGTTTTTCCGGGACATTCTTCAACAACATCGATCCGAAAGGACGTTTGAGCATCCCCGCCAAAATGCGTGGACTGCTGGCGGACGTCTACGGCGATGAAGAGTTGGTGGTGACCCGGCGTAAAGATGCCCTGGTAGCATACCCCACATCGGAATGGACCAAAATCAAGGCTCGGGTGGATGCCATGCCCAATGGTGACGCTAAGGACCTGATTTACCGTAACCGGATCAGTCCCGCGATTGACTGTGGTTTTGACCGCCAGGGACGCATTGCCATACCGCCGTCACTGCGCAGTCTGGCCATGTTTGAAAAAGAGATCGTTGTCGTCGGCATGGCTAACAAAATCGAATTGTGGAGCCAGGCTCGCTTCAACGAACAGATGCAGGAATCTGAGGCTCAACTTGAAACCTTGAAAGCCGAACTCGGCGATCTGGGCTTCTAATGGCTGATAACGATTTTGTCCATCAGTCGGTATTGCCGACGGAAACCTTGGAGTTGCTTGACCTGCATGCCGGTGACACGGTGCTTGATGGCACCTTGGGCGGGGCGGGTCATTCCCGCTTGATCCTCGAAGCCACAGCGCCCAACGGTGTGTTGATCGGTCTGGACCGGGACCATGATGCCCTGGCCAATGGAGCTGAAGTGCTGGCAGCGTATGGAGATCGGGTCATCCTACGCCATGCCAATTTCGCAGATGCGAATCAGGTGGTTGAAGAGCTGGGGCTCGATGGATTAAACGGCATGTTGCTCGATCTCGGTGTTTCCTCCTATCAGTTGGATCAGGCCGAGCGGGGGTTCTCGTTCCGGGCGGATGCACCGCTGGATATGCGCATGGACCAGCAGGGTGATGAAACTGCCGCCGACGTTGTCAATACAGCAACGGTGGAAGAGCTGACCCTGATCTTTAAAAAATACGGTGAGGAACGCTGGGCCGGAAGAATTGCCCGACGCATTGAGCGGATCCGCCAGCAGACACCGATCACCACAACGTTTCAATTGGCCGAATTGGTCAAGGAGACGGTTCCCGGTGGGCGGGTGCCGGCGCGAATCCACCCGGCGACCCGTGTATTTCAGGCGTTGCGGATTCGGGTGAACGATGAACTTGACAGTGTTGCCAAAGGTGTTGAACAGGGCATCGGTCTGCTGAAACCCGGCGGGGTTTTGGCGGTGATCAGCTTTCATTCGCTCGAAGACCGGATTGTTAAAAATATTTTCAGACATCGTGCTTCACCGTGTGTGTGCCCACCGCGGTTGCCGATGTGTGCATGTGGCAAGAAAGCTGACGTCGAAGTGTTGACGCGGCGAGGCGTTCGCGCCAGCGAGACGGAGATTGCGGAGAATCCCCGTTCACGCAGCGCAGTTTTAAGAGCGGTTCGCCGGCTGGATGTAACCGGATAGGGAGTAAACCATGATTGATATTGCCTGGCCAAGAAGTGGGGTGAGTTTCACCCGTCCCAGGGTATCGACGATTCTGGCAGCGATTGCCATTCTCATGGTTGTCGGAGTATTCCACGTCTGGTTGCGGATGGAAGTGACACGCTGTGAGTACGAGGTGTCGACGTTGGAAAAGAACATTCGTGCCGAGGAGTACGAATTCAAGACACTGGAAGTTGCTTTGGGCAAGCTGACCAATCCCCGACAATTGCAGAGAGTTGCCACCTCTCGTCTGGGATTGCACGAACCACAGGCCAACCAGGTTGTTACTGTTAAGTAGGGAGTAAGGAGTAGGGAGATGAACAGAGACTACGCGGAAAAACAGGATTTGTGGGCAGAGATGAGTGAGTTGTGGACTGTACGCCAGACCCGCAAGCGCAAAGCGCGTCTTGGTGTCATGGCAGCTGTTTCCGTGCTGATTATGGCCGGAGCGTTTGTCTACAACGTTTCCACAACATCTCAGGACCCAATGTATCTGCAGGTACAGGGGAACCAATTAGGGATGGAGAAGTCCGTCAACGCATCGTCCGCACCGGACGTCGACCAGCGGGAAAAGCGCGTTGAGTTCACGGAAACGCTCTCTATCTGATAACGCTCCCCGACGTAAACCAGCACATCCACATCAGGAAGCCAAAGCGGTTCGCCGCCGGATTCTTTTGGTGGGCGGCTGTTTTGTCGCAGTTTTTTTTATGCTCCTGGGGCGTGCCTTCTATCTGCAGGTATGGACTGCAGAACAGTGGCAGAAGCGCGCCTCCAGTCAGCACACGAAAACCATCTCTCTTACACCCCAGCGTGGTGCGATCTATGACCGCAACGGGGAGCCTCTGGCGATTAGCCTCGAAGCTGATTCCGTCTATGTTAATCCGACCGAAACCACCAAGCTGTTTAAAGAGCAGCGGCAACGGTTGGCGGAAAATCCCGATTCTGATGAAACACCCTATTCGTATGATGTGATTGCCAAAAAACTTGCAGAGATCCTTGCTTTGAAACCTGCGGTCATTCGAGGCAAGCTGGAACGGGATAAAAAATTTATCTGGATCAAACGGCGGATCTCTGCCAGAGAAAGCCAGCTGCTTGATGAAGTGTCGTTGCCGGGCATTCACACCATCAAAGAACATGTGCGCTCCTATCCTCAGGGGCGGGTGGCCGGTCAAGTCCTGGGTTTTTCCGGGACGGACAACGAAGGGTTGGAGGGGATCGAGCGGCGCTACAATGGTCTGGTTGCCGGCGATGGCAGCTACCTGACGGTTCAGGCCGATGGTGGGCGTCGCGGAATTGGAAGTGGCCAGCAGGTGTTCAAAGGGCGTCAGGGTAAAGATCTGTATCTGACTATTGATACCCAGTTGCAGTTTATTGTTGAAAAAGAACTCCAGGCCGCAGTTAAAGAAGCCAATGCCCGAGCGGGCAGCGCGATCATGATGGATCCGCACAGCGGTGAGATTCTCGCCATGTCGAGTGTGCCCGATTACGATCCCAATCATTTCCGTCACTCGCGGCCGGCGGCACGGCGCAACCGAGTGGTATGCGATACCTTTGAGCCGGGGTCGACGTTTAAACTGTTTTTGCTGGCATCGGCCCTTGATACCGGGACAATTTCAACAAAAGACGTGATTGACTGTGGTCCTGGCGCTTACAGGGTCGGCGGCAAAGTTATTCATGACCACCGTGCCATGGGCCATCTGACGGTGAGTGACGTGCTCAAGTACAGCTCGAATATCGGCTGTGCCAAAATTGCTCAAAGGCTGGGTAAAGAGACGTTTTACGATTATCTGCGCTCGTTTGGTTTTGGTGAGCGTACCGGCATTGATTTTGACGGTGAAGGCAGTGGGATTCTGCGTTCACCGCAACGCTGGTTTGAGATTGACCTGGCAGCCATCTCCTTTGGTCAAGGCGTCACGGCAACGGCTTTGCAGCTGGTGACAGCTGCGAGTGCCATTGTCAATGGCGGTGAATTGATGCATCCCTATCTGGTGCGCCGGATTCGTGATGCCCGCAATGATATTAGCGAAGAGCAGAAACCGACAGTGGTACGCCGGGTGATTGGACGTGATGTTGCGCTGGCCATGCGCAACATGATGATTACGGTCACCGATAGCGACGGCACCGGTTCCCGTGCCCAGGTGCCGGGTTTTGAAGTAGGTGGAAAAACCGGTACAGCCCAAAAGGTGGATCCGGTGACCGGAACCTACTCCGTGGATAAACGGGTTTCGTCGTTTATCGGTTTTGCTCCGGCCCGCAATCCGCAAATTGTGGTATTGGTGGCATTGGATGAGCCTGAAGGCAAAGCCTATGGGGGGTTGCTGGCGGCACCGGTGTTTTCCCGCATTGTCGAACAATCGATGCAGTATCTGCATGTCCCGGCTACGCGGAGCGTGGTTGCCAAAGAGGACGCACCGCAGGTTGAAGCACCAATCGAGATTCCCCATGTCCCGGTGCTGGTATCCGAACAGGTGGGCCGGGTGGTTGGGGCCAGGGTAATGCCGGATTGCCGCGGTCTTACGGCCCGCCAGATTCTCGAATTGATGGAAAACAGCGGATTGAATATCAAGATTATCGGCGAGGGGCGCGTCGTCAAACAATCGCCCCGTCCCGGATCGGCCATTTCAGCGAAAGTGGCCATCTGGGTTCGTTTGCAATCTCCAGAGCAGGAGGGGAACCAATGAAGTTATCGCAGATTGTTGCCGATGTCACTTCTCAGGGGGAGCTGGCTGCGGACGTTGAAATTTCCCATCTGGCTTACGATTCGCGTTGCGTGAGACCCGGCACCCTGTTTTTTGCCTTGCGTGGTGTGCTGGTGGATGGGCACGATTATGCCAAAAGTGCCGTTGAACGTGGTGCGGTGGCCGTTGTTGTCGAACAACCTGTTGACCTGCCCGATGAGATTGTTCAGGTGGTGGTTGACGACAGTCGTTACGCCATGGCCCGCTGTGCTGCGTGTTTTTACGATTACCCCGCACAGGGGATGCTGATCGTCGGTGTTACCGGTACCAATGGCAAGACCACCATGACCTATCTGCTCGAATCGGTTCTCAAGCAGGCCGGTTATACCCCGGCTGTTGTCGGGACAATCAGTAATCGCATGGGTGACGATGCCGTTGAAGCAGAGCACACCACGCCCGAATCACTTGACCTGCAACGAATCCTTGCCGAGTTTAAATCCCAGGGCGCCGATGCTCTGGTGATTGAAGTGTCCTCGCACGCCCTGATGCAGAGTCGGGTGGTTGGACTGACCTTCGATGTGGCGGTGTTTACCAATCTCACCCCGGAGCATCTCGATTACCACAAAAACATGGAAAGTTATTTTGCCGCGAAAACCCGCCTGTTCAAAGAGCCGCAGATCTATGGTGATTTTACTGCAGTGGTGAATACCGATGATCCGTATGGGGCCAAGCTGGTGCGAGAACTGAATGAACCACTCAGTGTCGGCATGCATCGCGGTGCCGATGTGCGGGTGTGTGATGTTGAGCAGACCATGCAGGGAACAGTGGCAACACTGGAGACCCCGCAGGGGGAGATCACCGTGCGCTCACCCCTGGTCGGGCCGTTTAATCTGGAAAACCTGTTGTGTGCCGTTGGTGCCGGACTGGTGTTGGACCTGCCCATTACTACCATTGAACAGGGCTTGGCAGCGGCGAATCGGGTGCCGGGACGGCTGGAGCCGGTGGACAATACCCTTGGGGCCTTGATTGTTGTCGACTATGCTCACACCGGCGATGCCCTGGCCAAAGCCCTTGAGGCGATGGCGGCGCTAAAACCGCAACGCATTATCACCGTGTTCGGCTGTGGTGGTGATCGCGACACTCTGAAGCGCCCTGCCATGGGCGAAGTGGCCGGACGGTACTCAGATTTGAGTATTGTTACATCGGACAATCCCCGTACCGAAAATCCGGCCAAGATTATTGATGATATCAAGGTTGGTATTGAGCGGATCTGCCCTAATCTTGCGGTTGATGGCGACCCGGATAGTGTCGGGAAGTGTTATGTGGTGATCGAAGATCGCCATGAGGCCATTGTGTATGCCGTTAATCAGTTACGGGCCGGCGATCTGTTGTTAATTGCCGGAAAGGGCCATGAAGATTATCAGGTGATCGGTACACAAAAGATCCATTTTGATGACCGTGAGCAAGTGCGTCTGGCACTTGAGCAGCGTGCTCGACGGGAGGATGGCCATGAATCTGACCAGTGATCAGGTGGCAACCATTGTCGGTGGCCGCCGTCTTGCCGCGGCTACGGATCCTGAAATCAACGGTCTGTCCACCGATAGCCGCACCCTGCAGTCCGGCGATCTGTTTGTGCCTCTCAAGGGCCCCAATTACGACGGTCACGATTATCTGCGTCAAGCGGTCGAACACGGTGCTGCTGCCTGTCTGAGTGAAGAAGTGGTTGGCGGTCTTCCGGTCCCGGTGATTCAGGTGGAGGATACCCTGCAGGCGCTCGGCGAACTGGCCCGCACCATCCGCAGCGGGTTTGATGGGCCGGTGTTGGCGGTCACCGGGACAACCGGGAAAACCTCAACTAAGGAGATGCTCGCATCGATTCTGGCTCAGGGCAGCGACGGGTTAAAGACCGAGGGGAATTTCAATAACCTTATCGGTCTGCCGCTGACTCTGGCCCGCCTCAGTGATGAACATCGTTGGATGGTGCTGGAGTTGGGCATGAGTCAACATGGCGAGATTGAACGGTTGACGGAAATTGCCCAGCCGGATGTGGCTTTGATTACCAATGTCGGTGCCGGACATCTCGCCGGAGTTGGTAATATCGAGGGCGTTGCGCGCGCCAAAGGGGAGCTGTTTTCCGGTTTGAAAGCCGGAGCAACTGCCGTCGTCAATCGTGATGATGCTTTGATTGCCGCGTTGCCGATTCCGGATGGTGTCCGGGTGATCGATTTCTCTCTTACATACCAGACTCAGGTACGGGCAACCTCAATTGACAGCGGCCAGCAGGCCAGTTTTACCCTGCATGTCGGAGAAAGTCAGGTGCGGGTGGAATTACCTTTACCCGGCCGTCATCAAGTCTATAATGCACTGGCCGCAGCGGCGGCAGCTCATGCTGTGGGTTGTTCGCTGGAGCAGATTGCCACCGGACTGGGCTGTGTCAAAATGGCTGCCGGGCGACTCGAAGTGCGCACCTTACCTCATGGCGCAACGGTGTTAGATGATAGCTACAATGCCAACCCGCAGTCCATGCAGGCTGCACTGAGCGTGTTGAGCGATTGGCCGTGTCAGGGGACGAAGATCGCTGTGCTTGGCGATATGCTCGAATTGGGCGACGTCTCGCAGGCCTGTCACGAAGAACTCGGCCGTTTGGCGGCTCAGCGTGCCGAGCAAGTCTTGTGTTATGGCGATTGGGCGGCCGCTGTACTTAAAGGGGTGGTTGAGCAGGGTGGCCAGGGTGCTATTTGCACCAGCCATGATGAAATTCTCGACTGGCTGGAGCGGCAGGTTCGTGAAGACGATTGTATTTTAGTGAAGGGATCGCGGGGAATGCGCATGGAAAAAGTTGTTCATGCGCTGCTGGCTCAGGACGACTTGAACCAATAAGACTGTCGGGCGGGAGCCTGTCGGGAGGAATCATGCTGTACCATCTGCTTTATCCGTTACATACTGAGTTTTCCGCGCTCTATGTGTTTCGCTTTATCACCTTTCGCACCATCTATGCGACCATTACCGCCCTGGTATTGTCGTTTCTGCTTGGTCCGTGGGTCATTGAACGGTTGAGCTCGTTGCAGATTGGTCAGACCATTCGCAAAGTTGGTCCTGAATCCCACTTTAAAAAAGAGGGCACGCCCACCATGGGCGGCACGTTGATCCTTATTGCCATTGTGTTGCCGACGCTGCTATGGGCGGATCTGCGCAACGGCTATGTGTGGGTGGCGCTGCTGGTGACGGTGGGCTATGGAGCCATCGGTTTTGTCGACGATTATAAAAAGGTCAAATTGAAGAGCAGTGACGGTCTCTCCGCGCGCCACAAGATGCTCGGCCAGTTGCTGATTGCCGGGATAGCCGGGTATCTGCTGTTTACGGTGACACCGTTTGAACCGGTGTTAACGGTCCCGTTTTTCAAAGGATTTCAGCCAAATATCGGTTTGTTTTATATTCCGTTGATTCTGCTGGTGGTGGTGGGTAGCGGTAATGCCGTCAACCTGACCGATGGTCTTGACGGTCTGGCTATCGGGCCGATGATCAGCGCGTCGAGTGCGTATCTGCTGTTTGCCTATCTGGCTGGTAATGCCAAGTTGTCCTCCTATCTGCAGATCGGTGGTGTTCCCGGAGCCGGGGAATTGTCCATCATGTGCGGAGCTATGGTGGGCGCCGGGTTGGGTTTTCTGTGGTTTAACACCTATCCGGCTCAAGTGTTTATGGGCGATGTCGGCAGTTTGTCACTCGGCGGAGCGCTGGGCATTATTGCCATCATTGTTAAGCAGGAGCTGGTGCTGGTGATTGTCGGCGGCATCTTTGTTGTGGAAGCGTTGTCGGTGATTGTTCAAGTGATGTCGTTTCGTTTTCTGGGCCGACGGGTGTTTCGTATGGCGCCGATCCATCACCATTTCGAACTTAAAGGTTGGCCGGAACCGAAGATTATCGTCCGATTCTGGATTATCAGTATCGTACTGGCTCTGGTGGCCCTGTCGACTTTGAAACTGAGATAGCATGACGAACATTGCCGGGAAACGAATTGTTGTAGTGGGGGCCGGTCTCAGTGGACTGGCGGTATGTCGCCATGCGATCTCTGCCGGTGCCGACGTGACACTGAGTGACCGGCGCAGTGCGGAGCAGATTCCAGGTCTTGAGATTCTGGATAGCCGGGTGCAGCGCGATCTCGGTGGCCACGATGACGCTGTGTTTCAGCAGGCGGATCTGATCGTTGTCAGCCCCGGTGTGCCGTTGACGGTGCCGGTGCTGGCCAAAGCCATTGATCGCGGAATACCGGTGTGGGGGGAAGTGGAATACGCCTCTCGCCACCTGACGGCGCCGGTGATTGCGATTACCGGAACCAACGGCAAGTCGACCACCACCGAGCTGGTGGGTCAGATGCTGCGTGGCTGCGGAAAACGGGTGTTTGTCGGTGGCAACATTGGTGTGCCGCTGATTGAGGCGGCAGGGCAGGATGTCGATTACGTGGTCGTGGAACTGTCATCGTTTCAGTTGGAAACCATCGACCAGCTTCATCCACGCTATGCGCTGATGCTCAATGTGTCGGTAGATCACCTCGACCGCTATCCGGATATGGCGGCCTATGTGGCGGCCAAAAAGGCGATCTTTGCCAACCAGACCGCTGATGATATCGCGGTGCTCAATGGCGAAGATGAACTGGTTATGGCTATGGTACCGGGCATCGACAGTCGTCCGGTGAGATTTTCCTCCCAACGGTTGTTGGAGCAGGGGATCAGCTTTACTCAGGGAACGATCCATTGGTGCAACAAGGGCGAACAGTGCTGTTTCAATACCGACGAACTCATGTTGTCCGGATTGCACAATATTGAAAATGTCATGGCCGCGCTGGTGCCGGTATTGTTGGAAGGTTGTGATCCTGAGCAGGCCTGGCAGGCGGCTTGTCGCTTTACCGGCCTGCCCCATCGTATGGTGCTGGTGCGTACTCTTAATGGTGTGCGCTGGTACAACGATTCCAAAGGGACCAACCTCGGCAGTGTTGAGAAGAGTGTCGGCGGACTTTCCGCTCCAGTGACCCTGATTGCCGGTGGCAAAGATAAGGGTGGTGATTACCGGGACATTCGCTCGGCGTTACAGGGGCGGGTGACAGCGTTGGTGTTGATCGGACAGGCTGCAGACTTGATGGAACAGGCGTGGGGCGATCTTTGCCCGATTTATCGGGCGGAGTCCATGGAGCAGGCCGTTGACGTGGCGCATAAGGTGACGCCGTCGCCGGGCCAGGTAGTGTTGTCGCCCGGCTGCTCAAGTTTTGACATGTTCAAAAGTTTCGAAGAACGTGGTGAGCGATTCAGTGAGGCGGTTCGGGCCCTGCATGGGAAAGAGTAACCATGGTCAAACGCGAGTATGACAACACGATTCTGATTCTCACTGTGGCTCTGGCCTGCTTCGGAGTGATGATGGTCTATTCCGCCTCGTCGATGATGGCGCTCAAGGTCCACGGTGACGGGTTCTATTTTTTGAAACGACAGGGCGTGTTTGCCCTGTTGGGCTTTGCCGCCCTGGCCATCACCATGCGCATTGATTATCACTGGTGGCGCAAGCTGGCCGTGCCGTTGTTGTTGCTGTGCACGCTGCTGCTGGCGGCGGTGTTTATTCCCGGTGTCGGCGCGAAAGCCGGCGGTGCTTACCGCTGGATTCGCATGCCAGGGTTCACGTTTCAGCCGTCTGAAGCGGCCAAACTGGCGCTGATTTTTTACCTGGCCCACTCGGCGACTAAAAAGGAAGACCGGCTCAAGGATTTTCGTTACGGCTTTGTGCCCTACATGGTGGTGCTGTTGATGTTGATCGGCCTGATGCTGGCCCAGCGAGATCTGGGCGGCTCAGCCACGATGGCGGCGGTGACCGGCAGTATGCTGCTGGTCGCGGGAACACGCTGGCGCTATCTGGTCTCCAGCGTGATCGTCGCCATGCCGACCCTGGTGTATTTCATCATGCAGGAGGAGTATCGGCGCAAACGGATCATGGCGTTCTGGGATCCCTGGCAGGACCCATTTGACACGGGGTTTCAAGTGATTCAGAGCCAGATGGGGTTTGGTCTGGGCGGTTTGATGGGCCAGGGCCTCGGCGAGGGCAAGCAGAAGCTGTTTTACCTGCCCGAAGCGCACACCGATTTTATCTTCTCCATCATTGGTGAGGAGATGGGCTATGTCACCGTGGCACTGATCATTACCATGTACTTGGTTGTGGTTTTGCTTGGTTTGCGGGTGGCGTATCAGGCACCAGATGGATTCGGACGACTGACGGCGTTCGGCATCAGTATTTTGTTTGGGTTGCAGGCGTTTGCCAATATGGGAGTGGCCATGTCTATGCTGCCCAATAAAGGGTTGGCCTTGCCGCTGATCTCTTATGGCGGCACCAGTCTGTTGTGCACGCTGTTTTCGATTGGGGTGCTGTTGAATATTTCCAGCCAAACGGTAAGGAGCCCATCATGAATATTCTGATTGCCGGGGGGGGGACCGGAGGGCATGTGTTTCCGGCTCTGGCTATTGCCCGGCGGGCCATGGAGCTGGATACGGCCAACGAAATTCTGTTTGTCGGCACCCGGCAGGGGATTGAAGCCCGGGTGGTGGAGCCGGCGGGGTTTGACATCGACTATGTTGATTTTAGTGGCTTTGCCGGTAAAAGCGTTTGGCAGAAAGCCTGCGTCATGGCCAAGCTGGTGTCGAGTACCCGGGAAGCCTTGGAGATTTTAGGCGACTTCAATGCCGATGTGGTGATCGGTGTTGGCGGCTATGCCTCGTTGCCGATGCTGGTGGCTGCCGGGCTGAAACGGATTCCGGTGGTATTGCATGAGCAGAACGCCTGGCCGGGACTGGCCAATCGGCTGGCCGCACGCTGGGCCAAACGCGTGTGCATATCGATGGCCGATGTGGCCCAGCACTTCCACGGTCGTCCGGTGGTCTTGACCGGTAATCCGGTGCGTCAGGAGTTATTCAGTTGTCGCGCCTGGCGTGGCGACCATCCCAGCCTGTTGATCTTTGGCGGCAGCCAAGGCGCTCGGGCGATTAATCAGGCGATAGTGGAGGCCCTGCCGCTGCTTAAGCGGGCGCTGCCCGAGCTGACCATTGTACATCAGACCGGCGAAGCGGCTCTGGCCGATATGGTCGCCGCGTATAATGACCGCAATTTCGACCGGGTGACCTTGCTGCCGTTTATCGATGATATGGCTGCAGCGTATCGCGACAATCAACTGGTACTGTGTCGTTCTGGGGCTACCACTGTGGCGGAATTGGCGGCCTGCGGGCGCCCGGCGGTGCTGGTGCCTTTCCCTCAAGCGGCAGCGGACCATCAGACGTGCAATGCCCGGGTGCTTGCTAAACATGATGCGGCGGTTTTACTCCCCCAAGACCAATTGACGCCACAGCGTTTGGCGGATGAATTGATTAGCCTGTTTCAAGACCCGCAGCGTCTGGCCGACATGGGCCGTCAGGCGAAAATGCTTGCTGCCAAAGGTGCTGCCGATCTGATCCTTAACGAGTGTCGTCACGTGGCACGGAAACGGACGAAATAATGTACGGAAAAATTAAACGAATTCATTTTGTCGGTATCGGCGGTATCGGCATGAGCGGGATTGCCGAGGTATTGCTTAACCTGGGCTATGAGGTCTCTGGCTCGGATCTGCGCGCCAGCGAGCTGACCCGACGCTTGGAATCTCTCGGTGGTCGGGTGAATTACGGCCATGCGGCTGAAAATGTTCAGGAAGCCCAAGTGGTGGTCACCAGTACCGCCGTGTCCTCGGATAATCCGGAAGTGGTGGAAGCCCATCGTCTGCTGGTGCCGGTGATTCCGCGCGCCGAGATGCTGGCCGAACTGATGCGCCTCAAATACGGCATTGCCGTTGCAGGCACTCATGGCAAAACCACCACAACCAGCATGGTGGCAACCCTGTTGTCTCATGGCGGCATTGACCCAACTGCCGTCGTTGGTGGCCGTCTTAACGCTCTGGGCTCCAATGCCAAGCTTGGCCAGGGAGAGTTCATGGTGGTCGAGGCCGATGAGTCCGACGGCTCATTTCTTAAACTGACACCGACCATTGCCGTGGTGACCAATATTGATGAAGATCACCTCGACTACTATTCCGGCATGGATGAGATCCGCGGTGTGTTTCTCGACTTTATCAACAAAATCCCGTTTTACGGGCTGGCAGTATTGTGCCTCGATGATGCCAATATTCAGACGCTGTTGCCTCAGGTTCAGAAGCGTTATGTCACCTACGGATTGACACCGCAGGCCGATTTCAGTGCCACGGAGATTGAACACCGTGCCGGTGGCACCGAATTTACCGTCCATTTCCGCCAGGAAAAACTGGGGCGCATCCGCCTGGAGATGCCCGGTCGTCACAATGTGCTTAATGCACTGGCGTCCCTGGCGGTTGCGCGTGAGCTGGATGTGCCGATGAAAACCATCTGTGAAGGCTTCGAGTCGTTTGCCGGGGTGCAGCGACGTTTCCAGATCAAGCTTGATGACGAAGTGATGGTGGTGGATGATTACGGTCATCATCCGGCTGAAATCAAGGCAACACTCTCCGCCGCCCGCAATGGCTGGGATCGGCGTGTGGTGGTGATTTTTCAGCCGCATCGTTACAGTCGCACCCAGGCTCTGTTTGATGACTTTGTCACGGCCTTTTATCAGGCTGATGTGCTGCTGGTGATGGATGTGTATGCTGCAAGTGAAGCGCCGATCGAAGGGGTGTGCGGTGAGGATCTGGCCAAGGCGATTGCCGGTCATGGTCACCGTCAGGTCACCTATTGCAACAGTGAAGAAGCTGTTGTTAAACAGGTGCTTGATGTACTCAAACCGGACGATATCGTCATAACGCTTGGGGCCGGTTCCGTATGGAAGGTGGGCGAAACCCTGATCGAGCATCTGACTCGTGTATGAGTAACGACTGGCGCACAGTGTTACGACAGCGCATTTGCGGCGACTGCCTGTTTGATGAACCCCTGGCGCCGCTGACCACATGGAAAGTGGGTGGTGCGACCCAGTGTTTGGTTCGTCCACGGCATGAGGAGGACCTGAAGGTCCTTTCTGCAGTGATTCAAGACGCGGGTGTGCCCTGGTGGGTGCTTGGTGGTGGCAGTAATGTGTTGATCTCGGATCAGGGTCTGCCTGGAGTGGTGGTTCAACTTAGCCATTTGTCTCAGATCGAAACGCAGCCAGAGCAACGACTCAGCGTTGGAGGCGGTTGTTCTTTGGCAGAACTGGTGCGTACCACCGTTGAGCAGGGGCTCGGCGGTATTGAAGCTCTGGCTGGTATTCCCGGTAGTGTCGGTGGTGCCGTGTCCGGCAATGCCGGTGCCGCAGGCCAGCAGATTGGCCAGCGTGTTGTCGATGCCCGGGTGTGGACTCCGCTGGAGCATCACGATGTCACAACCTGGTCGGCAGAGCAGTGTGACTTTGGCTACCGCCACAGTGCGTTGATTCCAGACCATGTTGTGATCAACGTGACATTACAGCTTGACCATTGCTCTGTCGAAGCATTACGTGCCCGAAGCAGCGAGGTGCTGGCGCACCGTCGTCAGGCGCACAATGTTGGCGGTCCTAATGCCGGGTCCGTGTTTCGTAATCCACCGGGGCAACAGGCTTGGCGTTTGATCGGTGATTGCGGTATGCGCGGTGTTCAGGTTGGAAAAGCACAGGTTTCATCGCAACATGCCAATTTTATTGTAAATACTGGCGGTGCAACAGCCGAAGAGATCTATCAATTGATCCATAAGGTGCAGCACGCTGTAGCGCGACACCATGGTGTGTCACTGCAACCGGAAGTACGCCTGCTGGGGTCGTTTGGAGAAGTGGATGAAGAATAAGCAACAACGGATCGGTGTGATCATGGGCGGCACGTCAGCGGAGCGCGAGGTGTCGTTGCGAACAGGAGCGGCCATTGTCAAGGCACTGGAAGAGTGCGGTTACACCGTGGTGGCGATTGATGCCGACAAGACCTTGCCGGCTCAGTTGATTGAAAAACAGATCGACGTGGTGTTTCTCGCGGTTCATGGTCGTTTCGGTGAAGACGGCACCATTCAAGGCATGTTGGAACTGATGCAGATCCCCTACACCGGCAGCGGTGTGTTGGCATCAGCCCTAGCCATTGATAAAGCGGTAACGAAACGGATGGTTGCCCAGGACGGTGTGACCACTCCTGCTGCGACACTGGTGGATGTGAACAGTGATGTTGATGACATTGTTGCACAGTGTGGGCATTTCCCGCAGGTGGTCAAGCCGGTGCGTGAAGGTTCGACGCTCGGGATCGCCATTGCCAACAATGCGGATGAACTGAAACAGGCCATTGCTCAGGCGCGTGACTATGATCGACGGGTTCTGGTTGAAGACTATATTGATGGGCGCGAAGTGACTGTGTCGGTGATGAATGGTCGTGCACTGTCCATTATTGAAATAGTGCCGGAATCCGGTTTTTATGATTACACCGCAAAATATACCGTCGGCAAGACCCGATATCTGGTGCCAGCACCATTACCTGAGTCGCAGTATAAAGCCATTCAACAGGCCGCTGTCGCCAGTTATGCCAGCTTGGGCTGTCGTGGTGCTGCCCGAGTCGATTTTATGGTGACTGACGACAATTTTTACTTTCTTGAAGTCAATACCATCCCGGGAATGACAGAAACCAGCTTGCTACCCAAGGCAGCAGCTGATTGCGGTATGGATTTTGCAAAACTGGTAGAGGGAATTCTCGACGACGCGTCTCTGGATCGCTAACGGGCCGTAGCAGGTTGGAGAGATTGAGGATATTTCCTGATGCGGGATATGAAGCCGACCAAAGGCAAGCGTGCTAGAGAGAATGTCCGTGTTCGACCGGCGCGGGAATGGAAAAAGGTGTTTACCCGCCTGTTGCACGGGATTCTGATTCTGTGTTGCACGGTGTTGATCGTCAGCGGAGCAACCCTGTTGATGAATCTGGTCAGCAATTCGGATCATTTTCGGGTGGAAACTATTGAAGTGGTTGGCAATCGCAAACTGACCGACCAGGATGTCATTGCTCTGTCGGATATTCGACAGGGCGTGAGAACTTTTGACTTGGATCTGGAGATTATCGGTCAGAAGCTGGCCGAAAACGACTGGATTCATGATGCGGTGGTTGAACGAAAGCTGCCACGCGGCATTGTTATTCGGCTGCGTGAACGTGAAACGGTTTTTATTATTAACCTCGACTATCTGTTCTATGTTGATCGCAGCGGCGAGATTTTTAAGGTCCTGCGCGCCGGTGACCCACTGAATTATCCGTTGGTCTCGGGAATGGACCGCCAGCAACTGCTCGATGAACCGGGCAAGAGCCGTGACCAGTTGCAGCAGGTGGCGGCCTTGATTGAACAGCTAGAGCAGCGAGAGGTGTTTGATTTACAGGATGTGTCGCAAATCAAGATCGACACGAATGAAGGTTTGATCCTCTATACCAGCCTGTACGGGGTGCCGGTTAAAATGGGCTGGAAAGACTATGCCGGTAAACTGAACCGGCTTGAAAAGATCTATCCGGAACTTGAACCCCGCCTAGCGCGGTTAAGTTACATCAATCTCAATGTTCCGGATAAGGTCATCGTCAAGAAGATGACCACTCAGACAACATTATGATGAAATATCCGCAATCGTATGGAATGCAAACCGAGAGCCCGTGAACAGGGCAGCAGGGAAGGATGGAATGAGCAATCGTAAGGAAAATCTGATTGTTGGACTGGATATCGGCACAACGAAAATCTGTGCCATCATCGCCAGTATGACGGATTCGGGACTGGATATTGTCGGTATCGGGACCAGCGTTTCCCGTGGTTTGCGAAAAGGTGTTGTCATCAACATTGAAAGCACGGTTGAAGCAATCAAGAAAGCGTTGCAGGAAGCCGAGCTGATGGCAGGTTGTGAAATTAATTCGGTATTTGCCGGCATTGCCGGTGCACATATTACCGGATTCAACTCACAGGGTGTCATCGCTATCAAGAACCGTGAAGTGACCAGTGAAGATGTCCAGCGGGTCATTGATGCGGCCAAGGCGATTGCGATTCCCATGGATCGTGAAGTGATCCATGTCATTCCGCAGGAATTTATTATCGACGACCAGGACGGCATCAAGGAGCCACTCGGTATGAGTGGCGTGCGTCTTGAGTCGAAAGTACATATTGTCACCGGTGCGGTGGCCAGTGCTCAGAACATTGTCAAAAGCTGTAACAAGGCCAGTGTTAATGTTGCGGATATTGTTCTGGAGCCGTTGGCTTCCTCCGAAGCGGTGTTGTCGGCGGACGAGAAGGAACTCGGTGTGGCGATTGTCGATATCGGCGGCGGAACCACGGATCTGGCGATCTTCGTTGATGGCGCGATCAAACATACCGCAGTACTGTCGCTGGGCGGTAACCACCTGACCAACGACATTGCCGTTGGGCTGCGCACACCCATGGCGGAAGCCGAGCGGATTAAGCACGCCTATGGAAGCTGCCTGACCAGCGATATTGGCAAGGATGAAACCATTGAAGTGCCGTCGGTGGGTGGCCGTGAGCCGCGTATTTTATCCCGGCAACTTCTAGCGGAGATTCTCGAGCCGCGGGTCGAGGAGATTTTCACCCTCGTCAACCGTGAGATTGTGCGCAGTGGGTTTGAAGACCTGATTGCTTCAGGGGTCGTGATTACCGGCGGCACCAGTATTCTGCCGGGGATGCCGGAACTGGCCGAACAGATTTTCAATTTGCCGGTCCGCCGTGGGGTGCCCCAGGGCATTGGTGGTCTGATCGATGTGGTCAACTCGCCCATCTATGCTACGGGTGTTGGCTTGGTGATCTACGGCAGTAAAAACCAGGAGATCAATAATTTCTCCATTGGCCAAGAAAAAGTATTCGACAAAGTGATGCGCCGGATGAAGGAGTGGTTCGGCGAATTTTTCTAAAAGGTGACCGGAGGACCGGTCCCCGACGGGCAAGGCAACTGTTTGCGGAGAACGGCGTTGCCGCCCGTATCATTCACATGCAGGGGGAGTCATGTTTGAATTTGATGAAACACTAGACCAGACAGCTAAGATTAAGGTGATTGGTGTCGGCGGAGGCGGTAGCAATGTCGTAGATGCCATGATTAACGCCCAGATTATCGGCGTTGAGTTTATCGTTGCCAATACGGATGCCCAGGCGCTGAAGCGCAGCGTGGCACCGATGAAGATTCAGCTCGGGACTAAACTGACCAAAGGTTTGGGTGCCGGAGCCAGCCCGGATGTCGGCCGCGAAGCGGCCATGGAAGATCGCAGTCGCATCGTTGAGTTGCTGACCGGTGCCGACATGGTGTTTGTTGCCTGCGGTCTCGGCGGTGGCACCGGAACCGGTGCCGCCCCGGTGATTGCTGAAGCGGCCAAAGAGGTTGGCGCACTGACCGTTGGTGTTGTGACCAAGCCGTTTTCCCGTGAAGGCCGTCAGCGTCTGGTTAAGGCGGAAAACGGTGTCGAAGATCTGAAAAAAGTGGTTGATTCGCTGATTGTCATTCCGAATGATCGTCTCATCGGGCTGGCTGGCAAGAATATGACCATCCTCGATGCGTTTAAACCGTCCGATGACGTATTGCGTCAGGCGGTGCAGGGTATCTCCGACCTTATCACCACCAGTGGCCTGATCAACGTCGACTTTGCCGATGTGAAGTCGGTGATGAGTGAGCGCGGGATGGCCATGATGGGGATCGGTGTTGCCGAAGGGGAAAAACGTGCCAGCGAAGCGGCGCAGCAAGCCATCAGCAGTCCGCTGCTCGAAGAGATTGATATCTCTGGAGCCAAAGGTGTTCTGGTCAACATCTCCGGTTCCAGCACCATGACCATGGAGGAGTTCGACGAAGCGTCGCGCATTGTTCACGAGAAGGTCCACGAGGATGCCAACATCATCGTTGGCCTGGTCATCAATGAAGAGCTGGGTGAGCAGTTGAAAATCACCGCCATTGCCACCGGTTTCGGTGATTCGTTTGAAAAAGATAAGCGCCACCTGAAAAATATCAAGGAAGATGTCGCTAAAATGATTGGCTCCAAGGTCGATCTCGATGTGCCGACCATCATCCGCAATCAACAGCGTGACGCGGCACGCAATATGCGTCTTAAGGGCAACGAAGAGGATGAGTATGATATCCCGACGTTCCTGCGCAAGCGTGTCGATTAATTCACTGCACACCTGCTGCAGTGCCACCCGTTATCCAGTCAGCGGATCTCCGCCCGCGAAGCTGGATAAGTTGTACTGACTCTGGTCATGTATAACTCCCTCAGATCGGGGACCCTTGTGGTCCCCGTTCCTTTTTTACCAATTCAGGGCTGTGACCATGGCGCTATCCGCTGAAGACATACGCGACAGACGCTGTCAACGGCTGGCCGATGAGGTCGGTGCGGTGACCAAACCGTGGCACGACCAGACTAAGGTCGCCCTGATCTATCCCAACACCTATTACCACGCCATGAGTAACCTGGGCTTTCAGGCTGTTTATCATGGCATTCAGCAGCGTGATGACTGTTGGTGTGAGCGTTTTTTTCTGCCAGATCGCGATGAGGTGGACTTCTATCACAACAATCACCTGCTGTCGTTGGAGTCACAACTCCCCCTGCGTGACTTTGACGTGGTGATGTTCTCGCTGTCGTTTGAGAACGACTATTTGAACCTTCCGATCCTTGCACGGATGACCCGCATGCCGTTGTGGCGTCAGGAACGTGATGCTGAGGCGCCTTTATTTGTCGCCGGCGGAATTTGTGCAATGCTCAATCCTGAGCCCGTGGCTGAATTTATCGACGTGTTCGTCATTGGGGAGTCGGAAGTTCTGTTGACGCCACTGCTTGACACGCTAAATCAGGGACTGAGTCGTGATGATGTCCTGGATGCGCTGGTGCGCCAGCCGGGATTTTACTGCCCGGCCTACTATCAGCCCCACTATGATGACAACGGTCAACGGACTGGCGTTGATGTACGTGAACCGGCTCCGGAACGGGTCAGACGACAATGGCTTGCTGACCTCAATACCAGCGACTGCCGCTCATTTATTCTTACACCCCATACCGCGTTTGGCACCATGCATCTGCACGAGGTGTCGCGGGGGTGCTCACGAGGGTGTCGGTTCTGCGCCACCGGCTTTACTTATTTGCCGCCACGCGAAAAGAGTGCCGGCATCCTGTGCTCACAGATATTGCCGGATCTTGTTGCGCAGGAAACCGCTGGCTTGGTGGGCGCCGCCGTTTCCGATTACAGCCACCTTGAGCACGTCAGCCAGTCTATTCGCGACCACGGTGGTCACGTGTCCGTGGCAAGTTTGCGCATCGACAGCCTGACCCGTGACGAAGTCGCAGCACTGCGCGACGGTGGTCAAAAGACCCTGGCATTGGCTCCGGAAGCTGGCAGTCAGCGGATGCGTGATCTAATCAATAAGAATTTGACTGAAGAGCAGATTCTCGCTGCGGTAGGTCTGCTTGCCGAGGAGGGGATTCTCAATCTCAAGCTGTATTTTCTCATTGGTTTGCCCGACGAACAGGTCGAGGATCTGGATGCATTTATCGACCTGATCAAAACCATCCGTCAGCTCTGGGTTGAGAAGCAGAAACCGTTTGGCCGACTTGGTACCATTACGGTGTCTGTTAATCCGTTCATTCCCAAACCGACAACGCCCTTTCAATGGTGCGCCATGGATACGCAGGCGTCATTGAAGAAAAAAGTGACCCAACTGCGCAAGGCGATTAACCGTCTTGCCAATGTGCAGTTGCAGGTGGAGTCCCTGCGTAGTGCTGAGTTGCAGGCCCTGCTGGCCATCGGCGATCGCCAGGTCGCTCATCTGTTGCCGCTGCTGGCTGATGGCATGAACCTGAAAGCGGCGTGCCGTAACCGGTGTGTCGATCTCAACCAACTCGTTCATCAACCCCGTCGGCGCGAGGACCTCTTGCCCTGGGGGGTGATTGATAGCGGTGTGAATACTGATTATCTATGGAACGATTACCAGCGATCCTTGCTGGGTCAATTGACGGCTCCCTGTCATCGCGCCTGTACACGTTGCGGGGTGTGCCATGCTCAAAAGGAGGAAAACGTATGAAGAAATCACTAGGTCCCCAAACCCTGGCCTATCCGACGCCCGTCTATCTGGTCGGCAGTTATGACAAGGATGGCCACGCCAATATGATGAATGCTGCCTGGGGGGGGATTTGCAATTCCATCCCCCCGAGTATCGCCGTCTCCGTACGTAAAGAACGCTATAGTTACGACGGAATTCTCCATCACAAGGCATTTACCATCAACATCCCCAATGTCGAACTGACGGTCCCGGCAGACTATTTTGGTCTGGCCAGTGGTCGCAATGAAGATAAAATTGCTGCGGCCGGCTTGACCACTGAGCAGGCCACTCATGTCAATGCGCCGTTGCTGTGCGAGTGCCCGCTGGTGATCGAGTGCCGGTTGTTAAATCACTTTGAGTTGGGTGGCCATACCCAAATGATTGGTGAGATCATGGATGTTAAAGTGGAAGAGAGTTGCCTTGATGGCAACGGCAACCCTGATATTACCAAAGTGAACCCGATTCTGTTTGCTCCGGGCAATCGGGCCTACTTCAAAGTTGGTGAAGAGGTTGGTAAGGCTTTTGCAGTTGGTAAAACGTTGATGGGAAAATCGTCATAAATGGGACAGATGCCCCGTAAAATGACACAGCTAGCCTAGCTAACATGGTTATATCACTGATAAAACATCACTGGAACCCGCGTGCTCATGACGTCCTTGCGAAACACATTAGGATGGCGCGTTTAACGTGAGCACGATGGGTTGAGCCTGCGGGAGGATGACATGCTTGAAACCAAGAAGAGGGGCCTGGTCAAACGGTTTATCCGTCTGATTACCTTTGTGGATTTGCCGATTCGCCGCAAGTTCTCATTGTTTTCCGTCGGGGTGCTGTTCTGGTTTGTGTTGTTATCCTGTGTGTCGTTTTATGTGCTGGTCGATGTCAATATCAAAACCTCGCAAGTGGTGGATCGGCTGTTGCCCTATGAGCGCTTTGCTCAGGACGCCTTACGCAGTTCCAACGAGATGGGGCATTTGCTGGTAGACCTTTCTGAAGCTGGTCGTGAACAAACCGTGACGCTGAAGTCGGAACGGGTTAAAGCCAGTTTGATGGCCATAAGCCAGGGGCTCGAACCGTTGCAGTCACCCAAAATGGCTTCACCACTGCATTTGATTTGGGAAAAGATCAGTCGCACCAGCTGGATCGACGAAGAGGGCAATCAGAACTATCTGAAAACCGTCACTCAGTCGACTCAGACATTGATGCAGCTGGTCAATGAAATCACCTTTCTTAAAATGGAACAGTTACAGAGCGGGAGTGTTGACCAACCCAAGCTCGAACAATTGACCGGCCGATTTGTCGCGGCGGAAGCGGAAATGACCAATGCCACGGTCAGCTTTCTCGAATCGATCTCTCACCAGACCAATCGCTATTCCGGTGCCATTACGACGACAACCAGTTACGCATTCTGGATGATCATCACCGTGTTGACTCTGGCCAGTGGGCTACTGGCTATTTTTACGTTCTGGATTTCCGACTCCATCGTCATTCCAGTGTCTTCAATGATTGCCAAAATACATACCTTGGCGACCGGTCATGTTGATCTGACCGATAAGATTCAGGTGCGTTCCGATGATGAAATCGGTGAGATGAGTCAGGAGTTTAACGATCTGATGGACACGGTGCACGGTATGACGGTGTTCAAAAATGTTATTGAAGAGGATGCCACTCTGGAAGATGTTTACTCGCGCATGGGCGAGGCATTTAGCACCAATGTCGGAATTGAAAATTACCGTATTTACGAGGTCAACTCTGATTATAAAGGGATGCAGGCCGTGTTTCCTGTGGCGATGTCGGAAAAAGAGCTGGATTGTCATCCCGATATTCTTACGTCCTGTGATCTGTGTCGGGCAGTGAAAACCGGCCATCCCATCTCGTCGCTGGCCTATGATCGGGTATGCAAACAGTTTATGGAGGACCAGACCAAGGTGCATGTGTGTGTACCGATGATCATTGGCGGTCATGCCGGTGGCGTGGTGCAGTTTGTTTTTGAAAAAGAGGGTGAGCAGGCGTTGAGCCGTAACGAAATTGAGCAAAAGGTAGCCAAGGCTGAAGCTTATATTAAGCAATCGTTGTCGGTTCTTGAAGCCAAGCGTTTGATGAACACGCTGCGCGAATCTTCGTTGCGCGATCCAATGACCGGTTTGTTCAATCGTCGGTTCCTCCAGGATCAGGCTGGCCATCTCATTGCCGGCACTCTGCGGCGCAAAAAGAACATTGGCTTGTTGATGTGTGATATCGATTTTTTCAAGCAGGTCAACGATCAGTACGGTCATGATGCCGGTGATCAGGTGCTTAAGGAGACCTCGGCGATTATTCAGAAATCGGTTCGCGAATCGGATGTGGTTGTACGCTTTGGTGGTGAGGAGTTTCTGGT
Organism: Desulfuromonas acetoxidans DSM 684; assembly: GCF_000167355.1. Taxonomy (NCBI): domain Bacteria; kingdom Pseudomonadati; phylum Thermodesulfobacteriota; class Desulfuromonadia; order Desulfuromonadales; family Desulfuromonadaceae; genus Desulfuromonas; species Desulfuromonas acetoxidans. The sequence continues at coordinate 42,673 of NZ_AAEW02000016.1, read as the reverse complement.
TATTCTCACCGATATTGAGGCCGGTGACGCCATGAGCGTTGCTGAGAAAATCCGCAGCAATATCGAAGATAAGGTGTTTATGGTCGGCCCGGAAAAAATCCGTAAAACCATCAGCCTTGGTGTCAGCGAATATCCCGGCGATTCCGAAGGATTCTGGCAGTCAATTAAGTATGCTGATGTTGCCCTGTATCGGGCGAAGGAAACCGGCCGCAATAGGGCGTTACGTTTTGAAGAGTCGATGTGGACGGCTGAGGAATTCTGATTGTGATGTCAAACCGTGGGCTGCAACTGTTTATTATCTTGCAGCCCGAGGTTTGACATTCATTGCAATCCGTTTAACCGATCGAACCACCTAAGGACAAAGTCAAGGTCGCCGGGATTCGTCCCGGCAGCCGACATACTTTTGATAGGCCGCTCAAAAGTATGCAAAAGCCAGCTTGAACACCTCCTGGACCTGGATTAACCTGCACTGTGTCTGTTTCCGTCATGCGTCACGGATTCGGTTCGCCGCCCTTTAGGTCGACGAATCGTGCAACTCATCTCCTGTGGCGTAAAACGGTGATAACAATCTTCAGTCGCGCTCTATCTCTGGTGTGGCACCGATCAAACGGGCGGGACGGTGCCCGCCCTGCAGTCGTGTGTTATTGAGCAGCCCAGCCCTCCCGTTCAGCAGCGCCGAACGCAATGAACGTCAGTGCGATAGTTGTCGGCAACCTGTTTGAGGACTGATGCCGACTGGGCGAGTTTTGCCGACATCGCGGTGTTAGTGAACGCAGAGAGGGAACCCGTAAGGGCGCAATGGGGTTGTTATTGATCAGAGGAACGAGAGGTGTTGCGTGAGATTTTTTGCGTCAGCAAGGCAGAGGGAGGAGCTATAGTCGTTCTATGGCGACGACCGATAACGCGGCTGACGTGAAAAAAATCCGCAACAACTCCGTGAAGGCTGATTGATGACAACCCCTTGGGAGTCGATTTTGCTCCCCTTTTGTCGACGCAAAAGTGGGCCGACGTGCGGGCGCGGAAGCCCGCGTCACGTGGGTACCACCATCGCGAACGGATGAAGTTTGCCGGTGCGATTCGTTTCGGATGACGAACCACTGAAGATCAAGGTCAAAGTCAAGGTCGCCGGGTTTCGTCCCGGCAGCCGACATCCTTTTGACTTGCCGCTCAAAAGGATGCAAAAACCAGCTTGAACACCTCCTGAACCTGGATTAACCGACAATGCGTCTGTTTCCGTTACGCGTCACAGATCCGGCTCGCCGCCCTTTAGGTCGACGAATCATGCAACGCATCATCTTTGGCGTAAAACGTTGATAACAATCTTAAGTCGCGCTCTACCACTGGTGTGGCACCGATCAAACGGGCGGGACGGTGCCCGCCCTTGCGGCAGAGTGTCATTTAGCAGCCAAGCCCTCCCGTTCAGCAGCACCGAACGCAATGAACGTCAGCGCAATGGTTGTCGGCAACCTGTTTGAGCGTTAGCGAGTTTTGCCGACATTGCGATGTAAGAGAATGGAGAGAGGGAACCCGATAGGGTGCAATGACGGGAGTCGATTTTGCGGTACTTTTGTCGACGCAAAAGTGCCCCGACGTGCGGGCGCGGAAGCCCGCGTCACGTGGGTACCACCATCGCGAACGGATGAAGTTTGCCGGTGCGATTCGTTTCGGATGACGAACCACTGAAGATCAAGGTCAAAGTCAAGGTCGCCGGGATTCGCCCCGGCAGGCGACATCCTTTTGACTTGCCGCTCAAAAGGATGCAAAAACCAGCTTGAACACCTCCTGAACCTGGATTCACCTACACCGTGTCTGTTTCCGTGATGCTTTGCAGATCCGGCTCGCCGCCCTTTAGGTCGACGAATCGTGCAACTCATCATCTTTGGCGTAAAACGTTGATAACAATCTTCGGTCGCGCTCTATCTCTGTTGTGGCACCGATCAAACGGGCGGGACGGTGCCCGCCCTGCAGTCGTGTGTTATTAAGTAGCCCAGCTCTCCCGTTTAGCAGCACCGAACGCAATGAACCTCAGCGCGATCAGTTCCGAGTGACGAACCATTGAAGCTCAAGATCAAAGTCAACGTCGCCGGGTTTTGCTCCGGTCGGCGGCATCCTTTGACTTGTCGACCTGCTCGGGAGCGTTATTTTTCAGGTGCATCTCAGATCAATTCCATCGTACCTGCAGGCCCATCCGCCACTTCGCCGATAACAAAGGCGTGGTCACCAGCGTGTTTCAGCGCCTGACATAATGCATCAAGTCGTTCCGGATGAACGGCCATCAGCAGCCCACCGGAGGTTTGTGGGTCACACAGCAGATCAATGTCTGCTTGGGCTTGATGCTCCGCCCCGGTCACCCGCGGCATGTAGTGACGGTTATTGCGAAAACTGCCTTCCGGTACCAGTCCTGTCTCGGCCATGTCGCGCGCCAGCGGGTATTCTGGCAGGCTGGACCCGGAAATCAGCAGACGGATACCGCTGGCCTCGGCCATCTCCAGGGCGTGGCCGAGCAGGCCAAAGCCGGTGACATCGGTACAGGCGGAGATACCGACCTGACGCATCGCTTCCGAGGCGTAGCGGTTGAGTCGCGCCATCCCTTGCAGCGCCTCTGTGATCTGTGCTTCATTGATCACCTCAGCTTTCAAGGCGGTGGTCAGCAAGCCGGTGCCGAGCGGCTTCGTCAGAACCAGAATGTCGCCGGGTTTGCACCCCTGTGAGGTAATCAAATTGTCGGGGTGAACCGTACCGGTGACAGCCAAACCGTATTTGGGTTCTTCATCTTCTACCGAGTGGCCACCAACCATAGTGGCTCCAGCTTCATGCACTTTGGCGGTGCCGCCTTTGAGGATTTCCGTCAGCACATCCACCGGCAGGCAATTGGGGAAACCAACCATGTTCATCGCGGTAATCGGCTGGCCGCCCATAGCAAACACATCCGACAGGGCATTGGCCGCGGCAATGGCGCCAAACATATACGGATCGTCGACGACCGGCGTAAAGAAGTCGATGGATTGCAGCAGCAGGATATCATCGGTCAGTTTGTAGATTCCGGCATCAGCGCAGGGAATATCGTGGGACAACAACCGTGGGTCATCGTTATGTGGCAATTGGCTCAGCACCTGAGCCAGGGTCTCGGGACCCAATTTTGCCGCTCAGCCAGCGCTTCGTGCCAGTTGGGTCAGGCTGGTTTTTGATTTATCCATGATCATCCTTATAGCTGCAGGGTTAATGTCTAGAGAGAGGCCAGATGTTCTTGGCTCGGTAATTTCCAGGCTTGCCGTGCATCGTCTTTACGCATGGTGTATTTGAGATCGTCAAAATGTTCCAGCAATGCTTGAACCGGTTTGCGGGCACTGCCCAGCAGATCGCGATATTCGCCCAGGGTCAGGCTTTGATTGTCGGCAAAATAAGCCACCAGTTTTTCTACCGCTAAACGATAGCTGCTGTGGTGGAAAAAGGTGTCCTCAGTCAGTTTGATCAGGCGACCGTTGAAAAACAGATAGCCCAGGTAATCTTCCAGTTGTTCCTCACTGAAACCGAGCCTGTCGAGCATGTCACGGCGCCCTTTGGCCTGAACGCCGGCAGCACGGTAGGCCTCTTCAATTCGTTCGAGATCCTGGCGTTGTGTGTCCGTCGGGTTGGGTTGGAACCCTTCCGACTGTACCCACTCGCCCACCCGTTGCAGCGGTGTGCGTGTCAACAGCGCGTCAAACGCTTTGGGTGACAAGCGCTTGGGCAGACGTGACTTGAGGGTGGCGTGCAGAGTGCCGGGGAGTAAAGGCTTATCGTCATGTCCCTGGGTGACCAGGTCAACAAGCTGTCCTTCAAAGGCGCGTACCAGTGAGGCTGGCAGCCATTGATCAGACAGCAGGTAAACTTTGCCTTCCTGAGCCAGTTGCTCAAGATGAGAAGTGATCCGTTCGCGACCCATACCGGACAACTGTTCGAGGTCTTTGACTCGGGCGCATTGCAGCTCGGTGAGCTTTTGCAGCAAAAAGGAGCTTTCTCCAGATTCGAGCTCTTCAATCGCTTTCATCACCTCGGGGCGAAAGCGCTTATGTTTTTCTGGGCCCGGATCAATCACCAGCCCTCCGCCGATAGTGGTGACCGGCGAATAAGAGCGGATGATGAAACGATCCTGGCGATGAGCGACCATCGGCTTGTCGAGGTGGATCTGTACCAGGGCGGATTCACCCGGCTGTAATTCGTCGCGGTCGAGCAGGGCGACCAGGCCCACTACGCGGGCGGTGCCGAGGTGAAAATGGACCGGGTCGCGGAATTTGATCGGGCGAGGTGCGTCGTCGAGCAAGGTAAGGCGAGCGTCAATACGACTGGTTTGCTCAAAGATGCCCGGCGTGCTGATGACGCAACCACGCTGGAGCACGTCCCGTTCCAATCCTGCCAGATTCAGGGCAACCCGTTGGCCGCATTGGGCGGTCAATTGTTTTTTGCCATGGACCTGGACATCGCGGATGCGCACCTTTTCACCCGGTGGCAATACTTCGACGGTATCTCCAACACTGACTTGACCGGTGAGCAGGGTGCCGGTGACCACGGTGCCGAAACCGGCCACAGAGAAGTGCCGGTCGATGGGGAGGCGCATGGGGCCGTCGGAATCGCGTTGCGGCAAATCCTTCACCGCGTCAACCACGGCGTCGATCAATTGGGGAATTCCTTGTTTGGTGATGGATGACACCCGACACATTGGCGCTTTTTCGAGGAAGGTTCCGGCAACTTCTTCACGTACTTCCTCTTCGACGATATCGATCCATTCTTCATCAGCGAGATCAACCTTGGTCATGACAATGATCCCCTGGGGAATCTGCAACAAATTGAGGATCTGCAGATGCTCATGGGTCTGCGGCATCACCCCTTCGTTGCAGTCGATGACCAGTAGAACCAGGTCGATGCCGCCGATGCCGGCTAGCATGTTGTTGATAAATTTTTCGTGTCCGGGAACGTCAATGACACCGGCATGGTCGCCATTGGGCAGATCAAACGCCGCAAAGCCGAGGTCAATGGAGATGCCGCGTTGCTGTTCCTCTTTGAGGCGGTCGGTCTGAACGCCGGTCAACGCTTTGATCAGCTCGGATTTACCGTGGTCGACGTGACCGGCGGTGCCAATGATAATATTTCGTTGAGATGCCATAATCGTGGTGTCAGTTCTTTGGGCCACAGGCGGCGGTTAAGGCGTCAAGCAGCAGGGTCTCCTGAGCGGGAAGCACAGTACGCAGATTGATGATCAGCCGGTCTTCTTGAATGCGGGCAACAACAGGAATTTCAGCCTGACGTAAGGTTGTGGCGCATTGGTCCACTGAGGCGGCGGGTAATGTTAAGGCCACAGCCCAGCCCGCCAGTTCCGTGGTTGGCAGAGCGCCGCCGCCCACACAGGATGGCTCTTCGATCAGTTCAACGCGGGCGGTGTCGGCAAGACGTTTGGACAGTTGAGCGGTAAAACCTTCGCTGCGTTGCTTGAGGTCTTCGGCTTTCATGTTGAGCATGCGCAGCACCGGAACCTTGTCGATGGCTTGCTGGCGATCCAGGTAGTGACTCAGGGTTGTTTCCAACGCGGCCAGGGTCAGTTTGTCGATGCGCAGAGCGCGGGCCAGCGGATGGTTGCGGATCTTATCGATGGCCCATTTCTTACCGACAATCAGACCGGCCTGCGGACCGCCGAGCAGTTTGTCACCACTGAAGGTGAGCAGGTCGATACCGGCATCCACCGCTTCACGCACCGTCGGTTCACGGGGCAGACCAAACTCGCTGAGATCAAACAGCATGCCGCTGCCAAGATCTTCCATGACCGGAATTTTGTGCTCTTTGCCGAGATCAACCATTTGCGCGGCACTGACCGATTCGGTGAAGCCGACAATGCGGTAATTGCTGGTATGTACTTTAAGCAACAGGCCGGTATTTTCGTTAATAGCCTGACGGTAATCTTTGAGGTGCGTTTTGTTGGTGGTGCCAATTTCGCATAATTGTACCCCGCTGGCTTCCATTACATCCGGAACTCGGAATGCGCCGCCGATCTCCACCAATTCGCCACGCGAAACGATGGCTTCCTTACCTTTGGCCAACGCGGTCAATGACAGCAGAACTGCCCCGGCATTGTTGTTGACAACCGCGGCGGCTTCAGCGCCGGTCAGACGACACAGCAACTCATCAATATGACTGTAGCGATGGCCACGCTTGCCCGTGGTCAGGTTGAGCTCAAGATTAGAGTAACCGCGAGCCACTTGGTCGATATTGTCCAATGCTTCATCACTCAGAGGTGCCCGACCTAAGTTGGTGTGCAGCAGGGTGCCGGTGGCATTGATCACCCGACACAATGAAGCGCGCAATTTTTCGGTCAAGCGGGTTGCGGCCTGGCCGGCAAGGGTGTCGAGATCGACGCAAACGGTTTGTTCCGCTTTGGCGTCGAGAATAGACCGGCGACAGTGATCAACCGTTTCTTGAGCGGCTTCGACAATCAGACAGTGCGGGGCTGTGCTGTGCGCCAGCGCCGAGTGTTGCAGAAGGCGGTCGATGGCCGGGAGTTGCTTGAGCAGGGCGACATGGTTTTTCATAAGGGCAGCATGGTCCTGAGCGTATACATTTTGTATGGACTGATCCTGTCTGGCAATGTTGTTGCATGCATGCTAGACAGGGCGAATACGAATTACTTTAGGGTATCATATCCGAGACGAGGGCAACAACATGCTTCCTGTAGGTACAGAGAGGAAAAAGAAATCTGGTTGGTGGCTGTTTTCTACAGGTTTTTTTCTGTTGCTTGTCGGTGTTTTTTTTCTGACCGTCTCCCCTTCGGCTGACGAAGGTCTTGAGTGGGAAGCTCAGGAACAGGGGTTCTGGGAATTTCATACCCACGATCTGCGTTTTTGGCATAAAGATGCCGACAAGTACTGTCGCCAACTGACCAAAGGTGGCCATTATGACTGGCGTCTGCCGACAGTGGAGGAGCTTAAAGAACTGTTGCAACTGTCGGCACGGCATCGCCGGAGCCGGGCTGGGGTGGAACGGGCAATTTACTGGACGGCTACGCCTTATGGCGAAGAGGGCCGTCGATTCTGGGCGGTTTCCTTTCTCAGTGAGCAGGCTGCCGCCATGGAAGAACACAATTATAATTCTGTTGTCTGTGTTCGTGGGGGGACACACTAGCTTGCTTAATGTTGATATTTATTTTAATATGAATCTTTTGTAGAAAGGCGTTTGGGGCTTTTCACAAAAAGTTTTTATGAACCCATGGTTCATTTGATCTTGATATGTTTGCTGTGACGGGGGAGAGCATGGCTGGAAACGGATCAAATAATCAGGATGTGGTGTACGAAGAGTTGTATCACGACCTGATGGGGCTGGTCGGGGAACCGTTTTTTCGGGCTCTGACGACAAAGCTTGCTCGACTTTCCGGAGCGGATTATGCCTTTATCGGTGAGTACACCGATGATCAACGCGATCGTGTCAGAACGGTGGCTGTTTACGCTGATGGCAATAATATCGATAATCTGGAGTTTGAACTCGAAAACACGCCCTGTGCCGTTGTTGTGCGCGAGGGATTGCAACGTTATCCGCACAATGTTCTAAAACTGTTTCCGCTTGATCATCTGGCCATAGAGTTGAAGGTGGAAAGCTATATCGGCTTGCCGCTTGTCGATTCAAAAGGTGAGGTGATGGGCCCTCTGGCTGTGTTCAGTCGGCGTCCTCTCGGCGATATAGAGATGGCGGAAACCGCTTTGCATCTGTTCGCCATGCGTGCCGCTGCTGAGCTGGAACGGATTAAGATTGAGCGTCAGCGTGATGAAGAGTTGCACTTTTTGCAAAGCTTGCTGGATGCGATTCCCAATCCGGTATTTTATAAAGATCTCGACAGCCGTTACCTCGGTTGTAATCGCAGCTACGAAGATCTGCTCAGGAAATCCCGCCAAGATATTATCGGCCACCGGGCCGCTGATGTGATGCCCCCTTTGCGTGCTGTTGTGGCGATTCGCGAAGATAATAAGGTCTACGACAGTGCCTTGTCGCGCACCTACGAATCGACTATTGAAGAACCGGATCATGGCACGATGCAGGTCTTGTTCAACAAGGCGCCTTTCTTTGATCAGGACGGTGAACTGGCCGGGCTGGTGGGGACGATTCAGGACATTTCCAGCCTGCGAGAAATGCAGTCGGCCATGCAATCGCTGGTGGAGAGTACGGTGGGCTTTACCGGCAGTAATTGTTACCGGCGTGTTGCTCAACAGTTGTGCCAATGGTTTGATGCCGATTGCGCTATTGTCGGGCGGATTCAGGAAGAGGGGAAGGTTCTGTCTCTGGCGACGATTCAGGATGGGGTGTCGATGCCGTCTTATAGTTTCAATCTGTCGGACACCCCGTGTGAAAAAGTCGTTGATGAGGGGATGTGCCTGATGAGTGAAGGGGTGATGGAACATTATCCCAACTGTAGTCTGGTTACCCAGATGCATGCTGAGGGCTATGTGGGCACCCCGATTCGCGATCACAACGGCGAAGTGCTTGGTGTTCTAAGTGTTTTGTCCCGCGGTAAGATCAAATCGTTGGAACGGGCTAAGGATGTTCTTGCCATCATGGCGGCACGGGTCAGCGCTGAAATTGAGCGGGAAATTTCAGAGCAACGTCTGCGAGATAACGAAGACCATCTCGAATATCTGGTTTACCATGATGTGCTCACAGACCTGCCCAATCGGCAATTGTTCAGAGACCGGCTTCAGCATGCGATCAGTATGGCCTCTCTGGGACAACATCAGGTTGGGGTGTTGTTTATTGATCTGGATCATTTTAAAAAAATTAATGATTCACTCGGCCATGAAGTAGGTGACCGGTTGCTGTGTGAAGTAGCCCGACGCCTGCGCTTGTGCATTGGCGGGTTGGATACCGTTGCTCGTCTCAGCGGGGATGAATTTGCCATTATCCTCGATCAGCTTAATAATATCGAAAATGTGATCCTCATTGCTCAGGAGGTCAACCGGCGACTGGCTGAAATGATGGTGGTTGAAGGCTATAAACTGTTTCTCACTGCCAGTATTGGTATCAGTCTCTATCCGGGCGATGGCAAGGATGTGGTGTCGCTGCTTAAATGTGCCGATGCCGCCATGTTTAAAGCGAAAGAGCTCGGTCGTGACAATTACCGGTTCTATACCGCCGGTCTCAATGAACGCGCCAGTGAACTTCTGGCATTGGAAGGTGCGCTACGCCAGGCGGTGGATAAAAACCATCTGGTGGTTTATTTCCAGCCGCAGGTCGAACTGGCCAGCCGAAGGATTATCGGAGCCGAGGCGCTGGTGCGGTGGCAGCATCCTGAAAATGGCATGATCTCACCGGTGGATTTTATCCCCATGGCCGAGGAAACCGGCCTGATTGTTTCCATTGGCGAATGGGTGCTACGTCAGTCGTGCCTCCAGGCCCGGCAGTGGCAGGTAGCAGGTTACCCGCCGATGCGGATTTCCGTCAATATGTCGGCGCGCCAATTCCGGCAAAAAGACCTTGTGCCCATGGTACGTCGGATCCTCCAGGAGACGGGACTGAGCCCGGAATATCTCGATCTTGAAATTACCGAGAGTATTTTGATGAACGATGTTGATGGCGCCGTGGAACGTCTCGTTGAGCTGCACAGTCTTGGTATCCAGTTATCCATTGATGATTTCGGAACCGGGTATTCGTCGCTGGCCTATCTGAAAAAATTCCCCATCCAATATCTTAAAATTGATCGCTCCTTCGTGCGTGATGTCATTATCGATCCGAATGATGCCGCGATTGCCACAGCCGTTATCGATCTGGCGCGCAATATGAACCTCAACGTTATTGCCGAGGGTATTGAGCAACAGGACCAGCACCAATTCCTGTTGGACCGCGGCTGTGGTTACGGCCAGGGCTATCTGTTCAGCCGTCCGATCCCCGCTCATGAGTTTGAGCAGTTGCTGGTTAGGCAGCAAGGGGTGTGATTTGACCATGAACCAGGATGTCGCCGCGTTGATAGCCGCGTATCGTGAGGTGCTCGCTCAGGCTGACCACTGGTTTGATGACGCAGCAACTGCGCTCGGCCCGATGCTGGGCTGCCATATTGGCTGCTGTGATTGCTGCCGGGGCCTGTTTGATATCACTGTACCGGATGCCGTGGTGTTGCAAATGGGCTTTCACCGTCTTGATGCCGGTTGGCAGCAGCGGGTTTTGCGGCGTTGTCGTGAGCGGCGTGACCTGCTGCAACAGCAGTGGCCGGAACTGCAGGCGCCGTATTTGCTCAATCACCTTCACGACCGCCCCTGGCAAACCATGCCGGAACGGGATGCTACGCCTTGCCCGTTACTTGATGATGACGGCTGTTGTCTGGTCTATGCGTGGCGACCGCTGACCTGTCGGCTTCACGGCCTTCCCCAGGTTGACCATGATGCCGAGGTTTTTTCCGACGACTGTTGTCCTTACAATGAAGAGGCCGTGTATCAGTCCACATCCGGTGTTCAACGTGGACCGTTTCGCCAGATTTTCACGCGAGAAGCGCAACTGATCCGCCGGGTGAATCAGTTGTTGACCGGTCGGGATCTGTACGAACTGGATACGTTTATCCCCTTGGCTCTGATGATCGATTTTTCCGACCCCGATCAGTGGGCTCAGCCTGTGGATACCGCCAGACTGTGAATGGTGTAATGGGTTGGCGCCATTAAGACGTTGGGTTTTTAATATTAAAAAGGTTGCATCACGCGAATCAGGGGCGTAATTTTCACCATCCAAAAAATAAGAAGGATGGTGGTTGTTTTGGTTCGTTATATTTCAGACTTAAATGAGAAAACAGCACGCTTTGCCCGGCATTGTGTCGAAAAGTACACCTTTGTCGAGCTGGTCCATTCCTCCAAAGACGGGATCGACTATGTGGCGTGTGACGCATGGGGATTAACCGGTGAGGAGTGGCAGGATGCGATCTTTGCCGCCCTTAAAGAGTTGCGTGTTGAGATGCATGGTAAAACCGGCTGAATCTGCCCTTTTTTCGTGATTGCAAAGATGGCCCAAAAGGCCCTGAGCAGTGAATCTGTTCAGGGCCTTTTCCTTTTCTCACATAACAATGGTGCTTCACGCGCAGGCGGATTTATGCTTTTTCGTAACTGTTCAATTTGCGATAAAGCGTGGCGATGCCGATATTCAGTGCTTCGGCGGTCTTGGTTTTATTGCCGTCCATGGTTTTCAGTGCGGAGAGGATATAGTTTTTCTCCACCTCTTCGAGACTGGAAATTTTCCCTGAAATGGTGGGTTGCGGCATGGTCGTGCGCAACTCTTCCGGCAAATCCTCGACTTCAATCCGGTTGCCGGTGGCCAGGGCAACCCCATACTCGACAACATTCTGCAATTCACGCACATTGCCGGGCCAATGATAACTGAGCAGTTGTTTGGCGGCCTGCGGGCTGAATGCAGTGATGTCACGTTGGGAACGTTTGGCGCTTTCCGATAGAAAGATTCTCGCCAGAGGCAGGATGTCGTCCTGACGTTCCCTCATGGCGGGCACGCGCAGTTCGATCACGCGCAGACGGTAGTAAAGATCCTGACGAAATCTGCCCGCTTCAACCTCTTCTGAAAGATTACGATTGGTTGCCGAAACCACCCGAAAATCGACAGGTCTGGTTTTGTTATCACCAATGCGGCGGATCTCCCTCTCCTGGAGAACTCGGAGAATTTTTACCTGCATACTCGGCGAGATTTCACCGATCTCATCAAGAAAAAGTGTCCCGCCGTTGGCGGCTTCAAACAAGCCTACCGTATCTTTTACCGCACCTGTAAATGCCCCTTTGATGTAGCCAAACAGCTCACTCTCCAGCAGTGTTTCGGTCAAAGCACCACAGTTGATGGCAACAAAGGGGCGCACGGCACGCTGCGATTCATCGTGAATATATTGAGCGATCCGTTCTTTCCCCACCCCGGTTTCTCCACTGATGACTACGGAAGAATCGGTACCGGCAATGCGCTTGGCCAGTTCAGCGGTTTTACGCATGGCCGGGCTGCGGCAGGAAACACAAGGCAGGTCATCATCGATGTCAAAGCACGACAGTTGTCGTTGGCGATGTTTGAGCTGTTTTTCCACGCTTTTGAGTTTTGAGGTTAACTCCGACAACACCGTGTCAAAAGATTTCTGATTGTAATACGACAGTTGGCTTGCATAGGATTCGTCCCACATCTCCTTGAAGCGCCCCTCAATCTTACACACTGGATCGCCCATGCCGCAGCAGGCTTTCTCTAGAAAGTACACCTCGCGGCCGGTCCGGTTTGACACATAGCCACTGGCAAACCCGGTCAAGGTCCAGCAAGTCGGCTCATCAGCGGTGCCGAAATGAAGTTGATGCTGTTCCGCTTCGTAGGAATCGTGCCAGGTACCTTCGACCAGAGGAGCCTTCCCTTCGCCGTCGGAGCGGATGGTTGTTCCCGGTGTCATCAGGCCGCACAGAGAGTGCAGGTGTGGTCCAGTGTAAGCGTCTTTGAACAGTTCAGGGTAATCCCGTCTTAACATCTCTGCAGTTCGCCAACCATGAGCATAACCGAATCGCGTCAAGATACCGCGGGCGGTGTGTATTCCCAACGTGTCAATCAGCTCTTCCCTCAGCAATCCCAGGGCGAGTGCGTCAAAAATCAGCACCCGTTGCCCCATAAATTGGATGACGCCGCTCTCCGATGTGGTGGTCAGCAGTTCACGTAAATCAAGATCTTGTGCGCGCATTATTTATCCTTTCATTTTGATAATAACTTTATCTTTTTGAAAGGAAATGTCAATGGGGTAAAAAGTAAACCTTTGTAATTACAGCTATTTGAGTGTGTGGCATGGCTGGTGCAAAGATATAGCGTCAAAGACGCAATTCGCAAACCCAGTTCAATGGAGGTGAAACAACGATGAAGAACTGTCTGATTTTTTTAACCCTGTTTCTGATGGCGGCCTCGGCGGCCCAGGCGATGAACGTTGGTGGTGCACATGCCGATTTTGATTTTTCCTGCGCAGATTGTCATCACCAGGACGAACCGGAAAAAGCTCCGAGCATGAAGGACTGTCTGGCCTGTCATGGAACCTATGAGGAGTTGGCGGAACTGACCAAGCCGGAAGGGGAGCCCGACCCGACCGATCCGGATACGTTTGCCAATCCGCATCATTCCCATATGGGACCGGTACCGTGCATGGAATGCCATAAAACCCATCAGAAATCAGTGCTGATCTGTGAGGACTGCCACAACTTCGACATGCAGCCGAAGTAGTGCACCTCAAGAGTATTGTCCTTCGTTTGGACAATGTTCATTTTCCAACCTTCAAATGGAGAAGAAACATGAGGAACGTATTGAAAAGATGTCTGTCGGTTTTTACCGTCGTCGTTGCTGCCACAACGTTTTCACTGCCGGCATTTGCTGAGCAGGTGATGAATACCGATGTTGTTATCATCGGTGCCGGGACCTCCGGTCTGGCAGCTGGTGTTCAGGCTATTCAGAATGGTAACAAGGTCATTTTGCTGGAAAAGCAGGCGAAAGTTGGCGGTACCGGCAACTTCTGTGAAGGCCTGTTTGCTGCTGAAAGTAAGATTCAGAAGCGCATTGGTATCGATGTCTCGAAGGATTTCGCTTTTGATACCATTATGGAATACAGCCATTACAAGGCCAATGGTGCCCTGGTATCCTGCTTTGTCGACAAATCTGCTGAAACCATTGATTGGCTCGACGAACTCGGAGTCAAGATTGAGTATGTCGGCGTAGGTGGTTTCGGCGGCCCGCTGACCTGGCACGTTATTGCTCCTGGTCCGGATTACCCGGATAAAAATCCCCACGATTACCACTGTGCGCGCATGATCAATGTCTTCAACAAGTACATCCTTGATCATGGCGGTGAGATTCTGCTGCAGACTCCCGGTACCGGCCTGATCAAGGAGGACGGTAAGGTTGTCGGCGCTTTTGCTGAAAACAAAGATGGAGAGAACATTCGTATTAATGCCAAGGCGGTCATCATCGCCACCGGTGGTTTTGCCAATAACAAAGAGATGATGAATAAGTACTCTCCCTATCCTGACCTGATCCCGGTCGGCAACATGGGCAAAGACGGCGATGGTATCCGTATGGCGTGGGACGCCGGTGCTGCGGAAGAGGGTGTTGACGTCATGCAGATGTACCGCCCCGGTCTCAAGGGTTTCCATCCTGCTGACCAGATGATTGCCCTGGCTGTTCAGCCTTATTTCTGGGTCAATCCCCGTGGTGAGCGCTACACCGACGAGTCAAGTGTCCAACTGTGGCCCTATGCCGGTAACGCTCTGGTGCGTATCGGTGGTACCGCATACTCCATCTACGATGATGCCACCCGTAAAAAAGCCGTTGAAGAGGGTATTGAGATGCCTCTGGGCGAGTGGGTTATTCAGGGTACCAAGCTGACCAACTGGGAAAAATCATTTTACAAAGAGCTCAAGCGCGACCGCGGCAATGTCTTTAAAGCCAACAGCATCAAAGAGCTGGCCAAAATGCTCGACATGGACCCTGCGGTTCTGCAGAGCAGCGTCGACAAAATGAACAGCTGGGCGCAAACCCGTGAAGACGGCGAGTTCAAGAAAGACAGCAAGTTCCTGCGCGCAGTTGCAACGCCTCCTTTCTATGCCACGAAATTGACCCCGCGTCATCTCGGTACCCTTGGTGGCGTACGCATCAACGAGAAAACCGAAGCTGTTAATGAGCATGATGAGGCTGTTCCCGGTCTCTATGTTGTCGGTACCGATGCCGGTGGTATGTACGGCGACAGCTACGATCTGCTGCTGGGTGGTGGAACCGCTGGTTTTGCCGTCAACTCCGGCCGGATAGCAGCCGACAGCGCCAGCGAATATATCGGTGCCGCACAGTAATGTGACGTTGCGCTGATTCGCGTCAGTTCCTCCCCTGCGGGTGGCGGAAAAGACCGTCACCCGCAGGAAAAACTGACGTTCCCCCTCAATTCGCCTAAAGCAAAGGACTTGGAAGAGATGAGAGCTTTAATTTTAGCACTGGTAATGGTCTGTCTGGCGCTACCTGCCATCGCCGCAGATAATCTGAAGGAAATGTTTTCTCAAGGATCCGTCCGCGGTGAGATCAGCTTGCTCAATTTCACCCGTGACTTTAAAAATGGGACCCAGGATAAACAGGATTCTGCCCTTGGCGGCGCGTTGTACTACAAAACCGACGCCTTTAACGGGATCACCCTTGGCGCAGCTTTCGCCACCACTAACGGTGTGGGTGATTACGATGACAAAGGATTTTATTACGGCATTACGGCACCTGTTCATGAAAGTGTCAGCCGTCTCCAAGAATATTATGTTCAGGCCCAACGCTTTAATACCACAGTTAAAATCGGTGCCCAGGAACTCAATACACCGTTTCTCAATATCCATCCGATTCGCATGATTCACAGAACCTACCGTGGTGTGTCGGTGGTTAACAAGTCGATTGATAATCTGACCTTGATGGGATTTTACCTGACCGACCATATGGGCTGGGTGGATGACGAGTTTATTTCCTTCACGAACGATGTCTATATCGGTGGCGCTGCCTATAAACTGCCGTTCGAAGTCGTCAATACCAAGGCGCAAGCCTGGTACTTCACCATGAAAGACAGCTTCCGCCAGACCTTTTTTAAAGTCGATTTCAGTAAAAAATTAATGATTTTGTTCTTCATGCCGCACCGACCTTTTTCACACAGAAATCCCAGGGAGATGAGTTGGATGGTGAGCTGGATACCTATCAGTATGGTGTTAATGCCGGGGTCAGTGCCTACGGTTTCGATCTGACCGGGTTTTACGCCAAGACCGGTGATGACTCGATTCGTGATGAATGGGGTTACGGCAAAGTCGTCATCCAGCAGGTGGTCAATTCCGGCGATTCCCTGTCTGGTGATCGCGGCCATGAAGATGCCTATGCGGCACGCTTGTCCTATGACTTCGGCGCTGCCGGCATTAACGGTCTCAAGGGCTATGTGTTCCATTCGCTGTACGATGCACCGGCCAGTACCATCAACGAAACCGATTTCAGCCTGCAGTACGCGTTTTCAGGGGCGTTGGACGGCCTGAGTGTGCGGGCACGTTATGCCATGATCGACAAAGACAGTGGTCAAGAGGATCTAAATGATGTCCGTTTTTATCTGACCTACAAGTTTGCTTTCAGCGGTAAATAGATCTGGAGACATTCGGGGGGCGTGGGACTCTGGACTGTCCCACGTCACTCCGGTAAATCGAATGTTCTCATGTGTAAGCAGCTCAATGCGTTCGCCTCCACGCGTAACCTGTTCTTCAGTACTTTCTCCTGTTGAAGAAATTTCTTGAGCTGCTTGCCTCCACATCCCCCGGCTCTGCCGGGGGATCTTTAAAGAGGTTCAGACAATGCCCTTACTTTCGATAGAACAAGCCATTGATGAGATTAGCGCCGGTAATATGGTGATCCTGGTTGATGACGAAGATCGCGAAAACGAAGGTGATCTGGTTGTTGCCGCTGAAAAGGTCACTCCTGACATTGTCAACTTTATGGCGCGCTTTGGCCGTGGATTGATCTGCCTGAGTCTGACCGGGCAGGACTGTGACCGCCTGGAGTTGCCACCGATGGCGGTTGAAAACAGTTGCACCTTTGGTACCGCGTTTACCGTGTCGATCGAAGCGCGGCAGGGTGTTTCCACCGGCATCTCCGCCGCCGATCGGGCGCAGACCATTTTAACCGCCATTGATAACGAGAGCGTTGCAGGTGACCTGGCGCGGCCTGGGCATGTTTTTCCTTTGCGAGCACGAGATGGCGGAGTGCTTGTCCGCACCGGGCAGACCGAAGGCTCGGTTGATCTGGCTCGCCTGGCCGGGCTGAAACCTGCCGGAGTGATCTGCGAAATCATGAACGACGATGGCACCATGGCGCGTATGCCTCAGCTCCGTGAGTTCGCCGTCAAACACAATATCGGCATTTGTACCGTCGCCGATCTGGTCGCCTATCGCCTGCGTCATGAACCGCTGGTGCGGCGGGCAGCGGAAACCGTGTTGCCAACCCCCTACGGCACCTTTCGGGTGATCGGTTATCAAAATGATATTGATGGCCTGGAACACCTGGCTCTGGTTAAGGGGGAGGTCAACCCACAACAGCCGACCCTGGTACGAATTCATTCCGAATGCTTAACTGGCGATGTGTTCGGTAGCCTGCGCTGTGACTGCGGTCTGCAGTTGTCCAAAGCCATGATGGCCATTAGCCAGGAAGGCTCAGGAATCATTCTTTATCTGCGTCAGGAAGGGCGTGGTATTGGCTTGATCAATAAGCTGCGTGCTTATGAATTGCAGGATCAGGGCCACGACACTCTCGAAGCCAATCTGCGACTCGGTTTTGCGGCCGATTCGCGCGATTATGGTATTGGTGCGGCCATGCTCAGAGATCTTGATGTGCAGCATGTTCGCCTGATGACTAACAATCCGGACAAACTTGATGCCCTGGAGCACTATGGCATGGCAGATGTTGAACGGGTCCCGCTGGCGATTGAACCGGTGGACAGCAACCTTCACTATCTGCAGACCAAGCAGGCCAGAATGGGCCACCTGTTGGAGAGTCTTTAGCGGCCTGTTGAGCCCGTAGCGGTAGATCGTCATGATTTTCCAGGGGGACACCATGGATAAAGCACATCGTTGGTTGTTTAAGGGCGTCTTCTTTATCAATTTTGCCGTGACCCTCGGTTTGGGCGTTTCCGATGCATTTTTTTCGGTCTTTGCCCAAAGTCTTGGTGCGCGCGGAGCGATTCTCGGTGCCGCCATCGGCTTCTATGCCGCGTCCAAGATTGTGTTCAGTCCGTTTATGGGCAAACTGTCAGACCGTTTTGGCCGCAAACGCCTGATTGTGATCAGTCTGATGGTGTTTCTGCTGGTTTCGCTGCTGTGCCTGTCGATAACCCGAGTGCAAACACTGATTATTTTGCGTCTGATGCAGGGTCTTGGTTGCGCGATGTTCCGTCCGGTGGTGCTGTCACTGGTTGGTGAAACCACATTGCCGCATAGCCGCGGGAAAATGGTCGCGACCTTTGACATGTCCTTCTACGGCGCCTTAAGCCTTGGTCCGCTGATCGGCGGAATTATTATGGACCAGTGGGGCTTTGATGGCATTTTTGTGTTGCTCGCCGGACTGTGTCTCGCGGCATTGCTGGTTGCTGTGCTGTTGATCCCCACCGATGACAATACGGCACGCACGACCACCATGCCTGTGTCCGCAAATCGTCAGGCCCGCTCTCGCCGCTCTCTTCAACACAGTGCTCTGCCGGGATTGTTGGTGTTTATTTTCGGCCGCGCCTGCGGCATTGTCATCTTTGTTTCCTTTATGCCGATCCTGTTGATGTCGAAACTGGGGCTGACCGGTGTTGAAGTGGGGATGGTCATGGCGTCCACATCGGTCGTTATGACCTTGTGTCTGCGGCCGATGGGAAAACTGACCGATCGCTGCTCTCGATCTGTGTTGGTTATGGTTGGCGGTACCGTGGTGTCGCTGCTCTATGTTCTGATCCCCTTGGCAACAACCTTTCATCAGGTTCTTGTTCTGGGGATGGCTATCGGCCTGTTCAGCGGACTTTCGCAACCGGCAAGTACGGCTCTTCTGGTGGAAGAGGGACAGCGATTTGGCACCGGATTTGCTGTCGGCATGTTCAATGCCAGCCTCAATCTCGGCTTTGTCGTCGGCCCTGTGCTCGGAGCGCTGTTGCTGAGCAGTGAGGGTCTGTCGTCGGTGTTTTATGTAGCCGGGTTGTGCGGAGGCCTGGCCGTTGTCCTGTTTTCAATCACAACACGGGCGACGGCCTCGTATGGCCAAGCCTGGCATGTTCGATCGTAAGTGTTTCAAGGAGGGTGCTTTGATCAAATACATCAAAGAATTGAATGGAAGGATTTTTGATTACGCCAGCCATTGCGTTGAGCGTTACACCTTTTCCGAACTGGTTGATTATGCCAAAGACGGCATTGATGCCATCGCGTGCCGTGAATGGGGCTTGAGTGGTGAAGAGTGGCAGGATGCCATCTTTGCTGCACTAAAAGAGTTGCGGATTGTCGAGCGCCGGGTTTAGCGACAGACCGGCGATCATGTGGCGGAACCTTCTTGGGGCAAGCGTACTTTTTTGAGCCGGAAAACAGACAGAGCAGTCTCTATAACGAAAAGAGATTGCTCTGTTTTTGTTGGATTTTGGCGGGAGCAGATGGGAATCGAACCCACCGGGGACGGGATACGCCCCCCATCGGCTTTGAAGGCCGTGAGCGCCACCAGGCTACTAGCTACTCCCCCGTTTGAGGGAAGATGTATATCAGCTAGGCAGATTTGATTCAAGCATTTTATCCGTACGCCCTATGGCTGGATAATGCGGTCGGCCTGTTGCATGGCTTCAACCGTGTCGAGCATGTTGGACACCTGCCCCACCTTGAGTTGATCTTTCAACTCGTAAAATTCCAGGCACAAGCCGCAGACGTTGATGGTAACTCCCGACTCTTCAAGGCGTTGCAGTGGTTCGAGGACCGCAGAGCCTTCACAGGTCAGTTTGACACCGCCGTTGACAAACAGCATGGTCGAGGGCAACTGGCTGGACTCCAACAGGGTGCAGATGAAGTTGCGCATCAGCACTTCGCCGAGCTCATCATTGCCACGTCCCATGCAGGCGCTGGCGATGTAAACCACGGTGTCTTGCGTGATTTTTTTCGTCGTTGCTGGTGGCGCCTGTGTTTCAACGACCTGGGGAGTCTCCTGTGGGGTCAGATCAAGGACGATCTCATCGCCTTTGCTTGTTGCCGTTACGGCAAACCCTTCTTTGGTGGCCAGACGGGTGACATTGGCCTGGGCGATATCATTACCGACACGCACCTGAACCGGCTCATCGGGATGGGCCAGAATCTGTTTACGGGTTTCCAGAACGGGGCGGGGACATTGCAATTCGCGACAATCAAGAATTTTCATTGGTTATACCTGTCATGTGCAGAGGTTATGAGCCCTCATCCTAATGCAATTGTCTGCCGGAGGCAAGCCCTTGCTCTCAAACTTTTTCGCTGTTGTCCATGCGCAGGCGGACCACCGATTCCACATGGGCTGTCTGGGGGAACATATCCACCGGCTGCAGCTCTTCAACCGTGAAGCCTTGCTGTGTCAACAGGTGGAGATCCCTGCCGAGGCTGTACGGATTGCAGGAAACATAGATCAGAGTCTGTGGGCGCAGTTGGCCGAGGGTGGCAATAATCTCCTCACTGCAGCCACCGCGCGGGGGATTGACCACGGCAACTTTGAGTGGGGACAGCTCCCGCTGCATGTCGTGGAGAATCTCGCCAGCATCACCGACGATAAAACGGCAGTTGCCCAGTTCATTGAGTTCCGCGGCAGCTTTGGCATTAAAGATGGCGTCTTCGTTGATCTCAATTCCTGTGACTTTTGCTCCACTGGTAGCCAAGTGCATGGCGATGCCGCCGACACCACAATACAGATCGACTGCTGTGTCTTTGGGTCCGAGGTCAGCCCAGGACTGGACCTGGGCATAAATGCGTGCAGCTTGCCGGTTGTTGACTTGAAAGAACGATGTCGGCGACAGGCGCAGACGAATATCTCCGACCTGATCAATCAGGTCGCCGGCGCCAATCACTTTAACCGTGGTTGAGCCAAAGATGACATTGCCGGTGGAGGCGTTGATGTTCTGATGCACTCCGATGATCTGCGGCACCTTTTTCTTCAACCATTTGGCCAGATGGGTCATCTCGCGGTAGTTGCGTTCGGTTGTCACCAGGGTGACCAGAGCCTTGTTTGCCTGTGGGCTGACGCGGATGGCCACATAGCGCAACAGACCACGGCGTGACACCGGGTTGTACACGTAGATATCCTGTTTTTCGATCTCTTCACGTAAGGCTTGGGCGATCTGGTTGATGAGTGGATGCTGCTGCGGGCAATTGCCGATATCCAACACCTGATGTGAGCCACGTTTGTAGAGGCCGACCCGCGCTTTGCCGTGCACTTTGGCAATGGCCAGTTTGGCGATGGTCCGGTAGCCGAAGGTCTCTTCAGAGGACCACACCGCATGAACCGTGACGTGGCCTAGGGTCGGGTAGTGGCTTAACGCATCCTCAATCATGCCCCGTTTAAAGTCGAGCTGATGGCGGTAGCCGAGGTGAATCAGCGGGCAGCCTGAACAGTTCTTTGCCAGCTTGCAGCCCGGCGTTACGCGTTGGCGGCTTCTGCGCAGGACTTTAATCAGTTTACCGATGATCCGGCGCTGACCCTCATGGTCAATCGCGGCCAGAACGTCCTCGCCAGGCAGGGTACCGGCGATAAGGATCTCTTTGTTTTCGTGGCGGCCGACACCGATTCCGTCAACGTTGAGATGGTCGATTGTTACGGTGATCGGTTCTTGTCTCAGGGCAGGGCGTTTTGCCGGACCGCGGGTATTTTTTTTCATAAAGCGTCCATGGTGTTATAAATAGATGTGATTGGGGCGACAGTAGCCGCTTGAACGGGGTGTGTCAATGCTATCTTTGCGTCTTGACGCTGCTGTGTGGCTGTGGCTAGATGCGTGAGGTTTTGATAAGAGTCCGAATTTTGTGAGTAGATCGTTGAAAAATATTTAAGTTGTTAATTTATCAGTTGTTCTGGCATGGCCCGCATCGGTTGGGGTGAGAACGAAGGAGAAGGTTGTGAACACAGAACGCAAAACACGTGCGTTGCAGGTTGGTTCGGTGGCGGTTGGTGGCGGTGCGCCGGTTTCCGTGCAGTCCATGTGTAATACCGACACCCGCGATATTGCAGCAACATTGACCCAGATTCGTGCCCTGGAGGCCGCCGGTTGTGAAATCGTCCGCTGTGCTGTGCCGGATATGGACGCGGCGAATGCGTTACACGGGATCGTTGATGGCTGCACCATTCCACTGATTGCCGACATTCATTTTGATTACCGTCTGGCCCTGCAGGCTGTTGACAGTGGCGTGGCCGGATTGCGTATCAACCCCGGCAACATCGGCGAATCATGGAAGGTGGCCGAAGTGGTTAGGGCCTGCTCTGAAAGGCGTTTGCCGATCCGTATCGGTGTCAACGGTGGCTCGCTGGAGAAGGAGTTGCTCGAGCGCCATGGTCATGCTACCGCACAGGCCATGGTGGAGAGCGCCCTCGGCCATATCCGTATTGTTGAAGAACTTGGTTATGATCAGATGAAAGTCAGCCTCAAGGCGTCTGACGTGCGACGTACTGTAGAAGCCTACCGTTTGCTGGCCGACCAAGTTGATTACCCGTTACATATCGGTATTACCGAAGCGGGCACCACCTGGGCCGGAACCATCAAGAGTGCCGTCGGACTGGGGGCGCTGTTGTACGACGGCATTGGCGACACCCTGCGTGTGTCGCTAACCGGCGATCCGGTGGAGGAAGTGCGGGTCGGCTGGGAGATCCTTAAGTCGTTGAAGTTGCGCCAACGCGGCCCGGTCTTTGTCAGTTGCCCCACCTGTGGCCGGTGTCAGATCGATCTGATCCGCGTCGCTGAGGAGGTGGAGGTGCGTCTGCAACAGCTGACGGCACCGTTGACCATTGCGGTGATGGGCTGTGTGGTCAACGGTCCGGGAGAAGCGCGCGAGGCCGACCTTGGCATTGCCGGTGGCAAAGAGATGGGCCTGTTGTTTCGCAAGGGGGAGATCGTTCGACGTTTACCGCAGGCGGAATTGGCCGATGCCTTGGTGGAAGAGGCGCTGGCTCTCGCCGAGCGCCTCGAAGAGCAAGGTTGAATTTTTGCAGGTGTTGTCAGCGCTCACTGTGTTCGCTGGCGGGAACCGCTCTCTTGAATGCCCAGGCTTCAATTTTCTTGATCTGTTCGGCCATGGTGACTGAGATGGGCACGGTCTGACCGATGGCTTCCATAATATCTTTTTCCGTCATAACACGTTGAGCCGCTTGGGCTTCAAAACGGGCGCTGGCCACGGCCTGTTCGATCTCGGCCCCGGAAAACCCTTTACTGGAATGGGCCAGGGTTGTGGTGTCGTAAGCGCTGCTGTCCTGACCTTGCCGGTCAAGATGGATGGTGAAGATCTCTTTGCGTTCATTGAGGCCGGGCAGCGCGATATAAAAGATTTCGTCAAAGCGGCCTTTGCGTAGCACCTCGGCCGGTAACATTTCAATGGCGTTGGCCGTGGCCGCCACAAACACCGGACTTTTCTTTTCCTGCATCCAAGTAAGGAAGTAGCCCAGCACCCGCGATGATGAGCCTCCACCGCTTTTGAAGCCTTGCTCGGAAATGCCCGATTCGATCTCATCAATCCACAACACGCAAGGCGAAATGGCTTCGGCTAACTGGCAGGCGCGGTGCAGGCTGCGCTCCGGGGTGCCATAGGTCCCTTCGTAGACGGTAGACATGTCGAGACGCAGCAGAGGCAGGCTCCAGCGGGCGGCAATGGCTTTGACGAACAGACTTTTTCCGCAACCGCTGATCCCCATCAGCAGCACGCCGCTGGGCAGGTTTTCGCCGCTGCTCAGCTCATCAACACCAAAGGCCTTTTCGCGGCGGGCCATCCAGTGTTTGAGGTTCTCCATGCCACCGACATGGTCGGGTTGCAGATCGTTGTCGATGAACTCAAGAATGCCGGTCTGCTCCAGGGCGCGCTTCTTGTCGAGATGCAGAGCGCCGATCACTTCGGCAACATCGTTGCCCTTGGTGAGGCGTGCCATGCGCAGGGCGCGCTCCAAGCGGATCAGATCAAGGCCCTGAGCGGCCAACACCATTTTTCGCAATGCGTCATCCTGCTGCAGCAGTTGATCGATATACGGGTCTTGCTCGCGGTGCGTTGTCAGGTAGGAAGACAGCTCCGCCGCGTTGGGCAGCGGGTGGTCGAGTTGGACAAAATGGCTTTGCAGCGGCTCCGGAATCGCCGGGTCAAGGGCCAGAAAAACCAGGCTTTTTCTGGCGTTGCTGCGTTGCTGGGAAAAATTGATCATCAGGCGTTGGATTTTCGGATTGTTGTCCCAATACCAGTGCATGTCGACAAAGACGAAGATGGCGTGTCCCGTTTGATTGAGCGCCCAGCTCAGAGCATCTGCCGGATCGGTGGTGTTGTCGATACCGTCAAAGCCGCTGGTGCACGACCATATTTTAGGCGGCTCCATCCCTTTGAGGTTGCGGGTTGCAGCGGTTTGAATCAGTTGGATGGTACGTTGTTCGTTGCCGGTATTGATGGCGATCAGGGGGGTTCCTGCAGCAACGTGTTGGGCAAAGGTGGCGGTGGTGAGTAGCTCTTTCATAAGACCTCGTGGCTTGACGGTAGCGGGTGTGGTGCGGGATTTTATCAGACGCTGTCACCTGGACCATCAATGTTGTCTTTGGCGACAGTTCCGAACCGGGGGTGCCGTCGTGGTTAGAATCCTTTCAGCGCCCCGGCATTGCTTGCATTTTAACCCGAAATAAGCTAGCGTGCGAACGTATTTACGAGATGATAACACGATCAGTTTTTATTGCCATAAAAGGAACGGAATCATGCGTTTAACCGAGTATTTGCTGCCCACGTTGAAAGAGAATCCGGCCGATGCGGAAATTGTCAGCCATCAATTGATGATGCGCGCTGGAATGATCCGCAAGGTTGCTGCGGGAATTTATACCTATCTGCCGCTGGGATTGCGTTCCATCCGTAAGGTGGAGCAGATCGTCCGCGAGGAGATGGATCGTGCCGGTGCCATGGAGCTGTTGATGCCGATGGTGGTTCCAGCCGGGCTATGGGAAGAGTCTGGCCGTTGGGAACAATACGGCAAAGAGTTGCTGCGCATCAGAGACCGTAAGGACACGGAATTTTGCCTCGGACCGACCCACGAAGAGGTGATTACCGACGTGGTGCGCGGTACGGTGCGTTCCTATCGCCAGTTGCCGCTAAACCTGTACCAGATCCAAGGTAAGTTCCGTGATGAGATCCGGCCCCGTTTCGGTCTGATGCGTGGTCGTGAATTTATTATGAAAGATGCCTATTCCTTTGATCTGGAAGATGCCGGGGCGGATACGGCCTACGAAAAAATGTACCAGGCGTATCAGCGTATTTTTAAACGCTGCGGCCTGAAATTTCGTGCCGTGGAAGCCGATACCGGTAACATCGGCGGGTCGTCCTCCCATGAATTTATGGTGCTGGCCGAGTCGGGAGAAGACGCGATTGTCTCCTGCGATCAGTGTGATTACGCGGCCAATGTCGAAAAAGCCCAGATGCGCCAGGAGCAAGGGAGCAGTGGCGAAGGGCAGGCTGAGTTGCAGAAAATCGATACGCCGGAGCGTAAGACCATTGCCGAGGTGGCTGAATTTCTCGATATGGACCACAGTCGCCTGATTAAAACGCTGCTGGTGCAAACCGATACCGGCGAGCAATTGGCCGTACTCCTGCGTGGTGATCGTGAGCTTAACGAGATCAAGTTGTGCCGCTATCTCGATTGTCTTGAGGTGGTGATGCTCGGCGATATCGCCGTGGAGGAGTTGACTGGTGCACCGGTAGGCTTTGCCGGACCTGTCGGCCTGGATTGCCGGATTTTGGCTGATCTTGAAGTGCAATCGATGGCCGATGCTGTGGTTGGCGGCAATGAAAAAGACGTTCATTACATGGGCGCGAACCCTGGGCGCGACTTTAGTGTCGAAGCTTATGCCGATCTGCGTCAGGCCCAAGCCGGTGACGGCTGCCCGCGTTGTGACGGCACCCTGCAGATGTGGCGTGGTATCGAAGTTGGCCACGTGTTCAAGCTGGGAACGAAATATTCCGAAGCTCTGGGAGCAACGGTCCTTAATGCCGAAGGCAAAGAGGCGCCTTTGGTCATGGGCTGTTACGGCATTGGCATCGGCCGAACCGTTGCCGCCGCCATTGAACAGAATCATGATGACCAAGGGGTGATCTTTCCGATGCCCATCGCGCCGTTTCAGGTGATTATTACATTGCTCAACCCCAAAGATGAGCAGGTGATGCAGGCGGGCAGCGAACTGTACCAACAGTTGATGGACGCCGGGGTTGAAGTGTTACTTGATGACCGTGACGAACGGCCTGGTAGTAAGTTCAAAGATGCCGAACTGATCGGTATTCCGATTCGGGTGACGGTGGGTAATCGTGCGCTCAAAGAAGGCGCTTTTGAGGTGCAAAAGCGTCTGGAAGGTGAACGGATGATGATGCCGGTTGCAGAAACTCTGTCCTGGTTGGTCGACGAAGTCAAACGTCAACTCATGGAGTAGGCCATGTATCGTGTGACACTGGATGATAGTGGCAGGGTCAATCTGCCGCATCGCGTTCTTTCATCAATGAAGGGGCGTGACCTTCAGGTCGTTTCCTCCTCTCCTCAGCATATTCTGCTGGCGGTCGAAGGGGAACGCGTTCCCTGCATGTCCGCGGTTCTTGGTTCGGTGGCCATTGCCGACGTTTTGTCCTTTTTTAATATGTTTCGTCAGACCGGGATTCTCTATCTCGATATCCCTGATGGCAACCGTCAGGTGTTCTTTCAGGATGGTGAAATTATTTTTGCCACCAGCCAACGCGTTGAGGAAAACCTCGGCGAAATCTTATGTGAAATTGGCAAGTTGGAACGCAGCCAGCTCAGCCAAGTGCGCTCTGAACTTGGTCCCGGAGATTCTCTAAGCAAGGTTTTAGTGAAAAAGAACCTGGTGGCTGCGCGCGATTTATGGTTGGCCACCCGGCAGCAGGTGGAGACGATTGTTTACAATCTGTTCTCTTGCGAAGAGGGGAGCTGCTATTTTGCTGCCGGTGATCTTAATCGCGATGATATTGTCAAGTTGTCCATGAGCACCCAGAATCTGATTATGGAAGGCTTGCGCCGCGTTGATGAAAAAGCACTCTATCTGCGCCGCCTGCGTTCGCTGGAATCGATGCTTGAATATACCGGAAAGGATCCCGCCGAACTGTCCGATGAGGAGAAAAATGTCCTTGGTCTGACCTATTCGTCTCCCGGCCAGGTCGGTCAGTTGATGACGCGTAGCGGTTTGCCCGAATTTGACGCTTTGCGGGTTCTGCACCAATTGGTAGAGAAGCGTTTTCTTAAAGTCAACGAAGCCAGGCCCGAACCGGTCAGTGAAGCGTTTGCTGAACTGTTTGAGGTGTTTAATGGCGTTTTGTGTCTGCTGTGTGAGTGTGTTGATGCGCAGAATCATGGGTTGATTGAGGATGCCAATCGCTTTATGCGTGAAGCGCCACATCCGATGAATTACGTGTTTCGGGGGGTGCGTCTGAATCAGGACGGTTCTGTGTCCGGGGGGCAGTTGGTTAAAAATCTCACCGGCCTTGAAGAGGGCGACCAGAAGAAGTTGCTGGTCGACAGTTTGAAAGAGCTGGTCTATGCCGAGTGTCTGACCGTGCGTCAAGTGCTTGGCACACAGGGGAGCAGTGATGTTATTCGACGTGTTCAGGAGATTGTCGCCCGAACCCGTAAGCTGGTTGAATAGGAAGGGGATTTGATGAAAGATCGGTTGATTTTTGCGCTGGATGTCGACAGTTATGATGAAGCTCGGCAGTGGGTACGCATTCTCGCTGATGAGGTAGGGATGTTCAAGGTCGGCAAGCAGTTGTTTACCCGGTGTGGTCCCCAGATTGTGGATATGATTCGCCAGGCCGGGGGCGGCGTTTTTCTTGACCTTAAATATCATGATATCCCCAATACTGTTGCCAAGGCCGGTATTGAAGCGGCACGTATGGGTGTGCAGATGTTCAATGTTCATGCGCTGGGCGGCGGCAAGATGATGCGGACGATGGTTGATGAAGTTCGGGAGGCCGCCGTCAAGGAGGGTTTTCCTGTGCCGATCACGTTGGCGGTAACCATTCTCACCTCGTCGTCTGAAGAAGATCTGCGTCAGGTGGGGATCGACCTTCCTGTGACGCAGATGGTGCCTCGGCTTGCAACGTTAGCCAGGGAAAGTGGACTGCATGGTGTGGTGGCCTCGGCTCAAGAATTGCCGCTGATTCGTCAGGCCTGCGGTGGTGACTTTGTCGTTGTGACCCCTGGTGTGCGCCCGGCAACGGCGGCACGTGATGATCAACAACGGGTGATGACACCGGGGGAAGCGATTGCCGCCGGCTCAGATTATCTGGTTGTCGGTCGGCCGATTTCCAAGGCAGATGACCCGGTTCTAGCGGCACGCTCTATTGTTGCGGAGATGACCGAGGCTGGCGCGTGAGTCAATATCTGTTTGGGCTTAATGCGGTTTTTGAGGCGCTGGGACAGGGACGAAAGGTCGTTGCGCTTTACGTTGAAGCGCAACGTAATCCGCGTCTTGAGGAAATTGTTGCCCAGGCAACCGAACGACATGTTGCTGTGAAGCAATGCGAGCGCCGCCAGCTGGATAAAATGGTTGGAGATGTCCGGCATCAGGGCGTTGTTGCCCAGGTAAAGGCTCAGGACTTTGTCTCTTTGGCGCAGTTGCTTGCGCAGAGTTCGCAGTCAGAGCGTTTTTTTCTGATTCTTGATGGTATTACGGATCCACACAATTTTGGTGCCCTGATCCGTTCTGCAGCTGCTGCCGGGTGTCAGGGGGTGATTTTTGCCAAGGATCGCTCCTGTCCGGTAACCGGCATTGTCGAGAAGACGGCTGCCGGTACTTTGGGTTATGTGCAGCTGTGTCAAGTGACTAATCTGGGGCGAGCCATTGAAGAATTGAAAAAGGCCGGAGTTTGGGTTTATGGCCTGGCGGGAGAAGAGGGGCAGTCGTTGTTTGAGGCACCCCTGAGTGCTCCGATTGCTTTGGTGGCCGGCAGTGAAGGTCGGGGGATCCGTCCTCTGATTCGTAAGTTGTGCGATGGTTTGATTGCGATTCCTATGCCGGGGAGGGTGGAGTCGTTGAATGTCTCGGTGGCGACGGGAATCGCTCTGTTTGAGGTGGTTCGTAACCATCTGAAAATAAAAAAATAAAAAACCGCAAAAGTCGGTTGACAGTATCAGGCGAATCATTTATAAATCACTTCGCTTGTCGCGGCAGGAAAAAACCGCGGAAAAGTGTTTGCAATATATATTTCGTTGGTGTATAGATTGCGACTCTGTGCTGGCGTAGCTCAATCGGTAGAGCACCTCACTTGTAATGAGGATGTTGTGGGTTCAATTCCTATCGCCAGCTCCAATAAATAGAATGGGCGCAAGCCTTTCAGAACGTCCCTTGGAGGGGTTCCCGAGTGGCCAAAGGGAGCAGACTGTAAATCTGCCGTCTAAGACTTCGGAGGTTCGAATCCTCCCCCCTCCACCACAATTTCATATCGGATGAATACGTTTCACCTGTCGCAGGAGCCTTGCGAATGTACTGCGAAGGTGAGTCGGACTAGTCCTTAGGTTGTAAAGTCCGAATTTTGGGCGGGAGTAGCTCAGTTGGCTAGAGCATCAGCCTTCCAAGCTGAGGGTCGCGGGTTCGAGTCCCGTTTCCCGCTCCATTTAAAGTAGAACAGGTGTGAGTGCCCACATAGCTCAGCAGGTAGAGCACTTCCTTGGTAAGGAAGAGGTCACCGGTTCAAGTCCGGTTGTGGGCTCCATGTGTTCTGTTTTTCGTTTTCGGATGGGCTGTCGGAAAGAATCTTGTTGGCCAGTATAGTTATTATTGTCGAAGAGAAATCATCGAGAGGAAGAAGTCATGGCAAAGGAAAAATTTGAAAGAACAAAGCCCCATGTCAACATCGGTACGATTGGCCACGTTGACCATGGGAAAACAACACTGACTGCGGCAATCACCAAAGTAATGGCTGGTCTCGGTCAGGCGGAAGCCCGCGCATTTGATCAAATTGACAACGCTCCTGAAGAGCGTGAGCGTGGTATCACCATCGCAACAGCTCACGTTGAGTATGAGACGGAAAGTCGTCACTATGCTCACGTTGACTGCCCTGGTCACGCTGACTATGTAAAGAATATGATTACCGGTGCGGCACAGATGGACGGTGCTATTCTGGTTGTTTCTGCAGCTGACGGCCCCATGCCTCAGACTCGTGAGCACATTCTGCTCGCTCGTCAGGTTGGTGTTCCTGCCATTGTTGTGTTCCTGAATAAGGCCGACATGGTTGATGACGAAGAGCTGATGGAGCTGGTTGAGCTGGAAGTTCGCGAGCTGCTGTCCGCTTATGACTTTCCTGGTGATGACCTGCCTATCGTTGCAGGTTCCGCCCTTAAGGCTCTCGAAGCTGACCAGGGTGCTCCTGAGGAGCAATGCATCATCGACCTGATGAACGAGGTTGATGCCTATGTTCCCGAGCCTGAGCGTGCAATCGATCAAGCCTTCCTGATGCCGGTTGAGGACGTCTTCTCCATCTCAGGTCGTGGTACGGTTGCTACCGGTCGTGTTGAGAGTGGCATTGTTAAAGTTGGTGAGGAAGTTGAGATTGTTGGCATGAAAGCTACCACCAAGACAACCGTCACCGGCGTTGAGATGTTCCGCAAGCTGCTCGATCAAGGTCAGGCTGGCGACAATGTTGGTCTGTTGCTGCGCGGTGTTAAGCGTGAAGATATTGAGCGTGGTCAAGTTCTGGCCAAGCCCGGCAGCATCACTCCTCACACCAAGTTTAAGGCCGAAGCCTATATTCTGACTAAAGAAGAGGGCGGTCGTCATACGCCGTTCTTCAAAGGCTATCGTCCTCAGTTCTACTTCCGTACCACTGACGTCACCGGTGTTGTAGAGCTGCCTGAAGGTGTTGAGATGGTTATGCCTGGCGATAACATCGCCATGACCGTCGAAATGATCACCCCGATCGCCATGGACAAAGAGCTGCGCTTCGCGATTCGCGAAGGTGGTCGTACTGTCGGCGCCGGTGTTGTCAGCGAAGTTATTGAGTAGATAGTTAACCTTTGACTGGCGCTCCTGTTTTTTTCGGGAGCGCCAGCGGAGAATAAAAATGAGTGATATTATAACTCTGGCGTGCACAGAGTGTAAGCAACGTAACTATACGACGACTAAGAACAAGCGCAATCTTCCGGATCGTCTTGAATTTAAGAAGTATTGCCGTTTTGATCGTCGCCACACTCTGCATCGTGAGACGAAGTAGCTGAAACGTTATGTTTTAAGTGTTGCAGGCCAGTAGCTCTAATGGCTAGAGCACCGGTCTCCAAAACCGGGTGTTGGGGGTTCGAATCCCTCCTGGCCTGCCAATTTTACTTCCAACGTCTTGAGGTTATTACGTGATTGCAAAGGTATCGGGGTTTCTCGGCAACGTTAAAAGTGAACTGATTAAGGTGACCTGGCCGACCAGGAAGGACACCTATGCATCGACGGTGGTGGTGATCGCTTTTGTGTTGCTGGTGGCAGTATTCTTGTGGGGTGTTGACAATATCTTGTCTGTACTTGTGAAGAATTTGCTCAGCTAAAAAGGGAACATGACGATGGCGATGCAGTGGTATGGCGTACATACATATTCAGGGTTTGAAAATAAAGTAAAGCTGAACCTTGAAGAGCGAATTAAGATGTTGGGAGCTGAGGACCTTTTTGGTGAGGTTCTGGTTCCGTCCGAAGTGGTCGTTGAGCTAAAGAATGGCGAGCGTAAGACTTCCACGCGGAAGTTTTTCCCTGGCTATATTTTAGTTCAGATGGAATTGAATAATGAGACGTGGCATATCGTCAAGGACACAGCCAAGGTAACTGGTTTTGTCGGTGGCGGTACAACACCTCCTCCTATCCCTGATGCCGAAGTAGAAAAGATCACGGCGCGCATGGAAGAGGGAGCTGAGCGTCCCAAGCCAAAAGTTCAGTACGAAGTTGGTGAAACGGTTCGGGTTGTTGATGGTCCGTTTCTCAATTTTACCGGTATTGTCGAAGATGTTAAGCCTGACAAGGGCAAGCTCAAGGTCATGGTAAGTATATTTGGCCGTGTTACCCCTGTTGAGCTGGATTTTATACAGGTTGAAAAGACCAGTTAGGCTGGGCAAATAGTTAAGGAGTAGGTAATGGCCAAGAAAGTAGTTGGACAAATTAAGCTGCAAATTCCGGCGGGTAAGGCAAACCCTTCACCTCCTGTCGGCCCGGCACTGGGTCAACATGGTGTTAATATCATGGAATTCTGCAAGGCATTTAATGCCAAGACGCAAGGTGATGATGGGATGATTATCCCTGTTGTAATCACTGTCTTTGCAGACAGGTCTTTCAGCTTTATCACCAAGACCCCACCGGCAGCAGTTCTGCTGTTGAAAGCAGCGAAGATTGCCAAAGGGTCCGGAGTCCCCAACAAGAACAAGGTTGGGAAGGTAACGATGGATCAGGTTCTTGAGATTGCACGTATCAAGATGCCGGATCTGAATGCATTTGATGAAGACGCGGCTGTGCGCACCATTGCTGGTACTGCACGCAGTATGGGTCTTGAAGTCGAATAAAGTTGGAGTGACAGCACATGGCTACAGGTAAAAACAGTATCGCTGCAAAAGGAAAAGTTGACAGAGCTGTTGCTTATTCATTGAGTGACGCCGTTGAATTGGTCAAAGGGGCCGCTTTTGCCAAATTTGATGAGACCGTTGATCTGACCGTACGTCTCGGGGTTGACCCGCGTAAGGCCGATCAGATGGTTCGTGGTGCCGTCGTACTTCCCCATGGTTTGGGTAAGTCGGTCCGCGTTCTGGTGTTCGCCAAAGGTGAAAAAGCACAGGAAGCTCTCGATGCCGGTGCCGACTTTGTCGGCGGCGATGACCTTGTTGAGAAAATCCAGGGCGGTTGGTTCGACTTTGATACCGCAATTGCAACTCCTGATATGATGGGTGTTGTCGGTAAAATTGGTCGCCTTCTTGGTCCCCGTGGCCTGATGCCGAACCCGAAAGTTGGAACAGTTACCTTTGATGTTGGCCGCGCTGTTGGCGAGTCCAAATCGGGTAAAGTAGAATACCGTGTTGAAAAAGCCGGTATTATCCATGCTCCGGTTGGCAAGGTCTCCTTTGATGCAGACAAGCTTCAGGACAATGTTGTTTCTCTGATGGACGCTCTGGTTAAAGCCAAGCCGTCAACGGCTAAGGGAACCTACCTGAAGAAAATCAGTCTCTCAAGTACGATGGGGCCTGGTATTCAGGTTGACGTCCCGGGCATTCAGGCTCTGGTGAAGTAACATAATTGAATAACGCTATAACCAGCAGTGCCGGAGTGTCTCCGGCGCTGTTGTTTAGTAAGTTCCCTGTCTAAGACAGCAGGTACCCTGTGGTTTAATGTGCAACAACGCCTGCCGAGACTGAAAAAGACCACTCCGTGATCTTCCTTCGGTTTTCAACGACTGAACAGGGAGTATTACTTCTAGAAATCTAGGAAAGGAGGAGAGTGGATGGCTACAGATAATAAAGTACAACTTGTTGAAGAGTTCGCTGCCAAACTGGCCACGGCAAAAGCTGCGTTTGTTGCTGATTATCGTGGATTGAATGTCGACGAAGTTAACGAGTTGCGTGGTAAGCTTCGTGGTGCTGGTGTTGAGTATCGCGTTGTAAAAAATACCCTGCTTCGTCTGGCTGCTAAGGGAACCGATTTTGAGTGTCTGGGTGACTATCTTCAAGGTCCGACTGCAATTGCAATCGCCCAGGAAGATCCGGTTGCACCGGCAAAAGTTCTGGCTGAATATGCCAAAGACAGTAAGTTCTTTGAGCTGAAAACAGCAGTTCTTGAAGGTAAAATCCTTAGTGAAGGCGAAGTGAAAGCATTGGCTGAACTGCCGAGCCGCGAGGTTCTGTTGGGCAAAATGCTTGGATCGATCAATGCGCCGGTATCCAACTTTGTTGGTGTTCTGGCTGCAGTGCCACGTTCTCTGGTTCAGGTGCTTGGCGCCATCAGAGATCAGAAGGCTGCATAACAATAATCACTAGTAAACGAAGTGCTTTAGCATTCATCATATTGACGGAGAAAAATCATGGCTGATATCACAAAAGAGCAAGTAATTGAATTTATCGAGAACATGTCTGTTCTTGAACTGTCTGAACTGGTAAAAGAACTGGAAGACAAATTTGGTGTTTCTGCTGCAGCTCCTGTTGCTGTTGCTGCTGCCGGCCCTGCTGGCGATGCCGGTGCTGCTGCTGAAGAGAAGACTGAGTTTGACGTTGTTCTGACTGGCGCTGGCGACAAGAAAATCAACGTTATCAAAGTTGTTCGTTCTGTTACCGGTCTGGGCCTCAAAGAAGCCAAAGAGATGGTTGACGGCGCTCCCAGCACTGTTAAAGAAGCTGCTGCTAAGGAAGAAGCTGAAGACATCAAGAAACAACTCGAAGAAGCTGGCGCTTCTGTCGAGCTCAAGTAGTAAATCCCTCGATATTTCTGCACGAAGCCAAGGTCGTCTTTGCGGCCTTGGCTGTTCTACGTTCTTTTCTTAAGGAGTGGCCATGGCTTATTCGATCGCGAATAACCAGTTATTGCGCAAGCATTTTTCTGAAATTCAGCGAATTATCGAAATTCCCAATCTCATCGATATTCAGAAAAACTCGTATAAACGCTTTCTTCAGGCGGACCTGCCTGCTTCTGCCCGTCAGAATATCGGTCTTGAAGCGGTTTTTCGCTCCGTTTTTCCCATCCGCGACTTCAGTGAAACATGTTCATTGGAATATGTCTCTTATGTGCTGGAAGTCCCTAAATACGATGTCGAAGAGTGCCATCAGCGTGGTATGACCTTTGCCGCTCCGGTAAAAGTCCGTGTTCGTCTTGTTTCATGGGACGTGGACAAGGATACCGGTGTGCAGTCTATTCGCGATATCAAGGAACAAGAAGTTTACTTCGGTGAAATTCCTTTGATGACTGAAAACGGCACCTTTATCATAAATGGCACCGAGCGGGTTATTGTCAGTCAGCTGCATCGCTCCCCCGGTGTTTTCTACGATCACGACAAAGGTAAAACCCATTCGAGTGGCAAGCTGCTTTATAATGCTCGGGTGATTCCTTATCGTGGTTCGTGGCTCGATTTCGATTTTGACCATAAAGATATCCTCTATGTGCGCATTGACCGTCGGCGTAAGTTGCCGGCAACCGTGCTGTTGCAAGCATTGGGTTACAGCGCTGAGGAGCTTTTAAAATATTATTACGACACCGAGACGTTGCAGATTAATGCTGAGGGCTACACCAAGACGGTTAATCTTGATCTGCTCGCCGGTCAACGTACCGTTCTTGATGTTGTCGCTCCGAATGGCGATGTTCTGGTTAAGGCCAATCGCAAATTCACCAAAGCAGCAATTCGTAAGATTTCTGAAAGCGGTCTTGAGACGATTGCGATTGATGAGAGTGAGGTTCTCGGTAAGGTTGTTGCGACTGATGTGGTCGACACTGAAACCGGTGAAGTTCTCATTGAGTGTAATCAGGAACTGACCGAAACCGGTATTCAGTTGCTGCGTGAAAAAGGGATTACCTCTGTTGACGTCCTGTTTATTGATAACCTGTATGTCGGTCCGTATCTGCGTGATACGCTGCTGCAGGATACCGTCAACAATCCAGAAGATGCGATGATTGAAATCTATCGTCGTCTACGTCCTGGCGATCCGCCGACGGTTCGCAGTGCGACGGCGCTGTTTGAAGGGTTGTTCTTCAATTCTGAACGCTATGATCTGTCCGTTGTCGGCCGTTTGAAATTAAACTATAAGCTTGGTGTGGAAACGCCGCTTGAACACCGGACTCTGACCAAGGAAGATATCCTTGAAGTCGTCCGCTATCTGATCGATTTGCGCAATGGTAAAGGTCATGTCGATGATATTGACCACTTGGGCAATCGTCGTGTTCGTGCTGTTGGCGAATTGCTTGAGAATCAGTACCGTGTTGGTTTGGTACGGATGGAGCGTGCAATCAAGGAGCGCATGAGTCTGCAGGAAGTGGACAGCTTGATGCCGCACGACCTGATCAATTCCAAGCCGGTGTCTGCTGTGGTTAAGGAGTTCTTCGGTTCGTCACAGCTTTCCCAGTTTATGGATCAGACCAACCCGCTGTCTGAAATCACCCATAAACGCCGTCTTTCAGCTCTCGGACCCGGCGGTTTGACTCGCGAGCGCGCCGGTTTTGAGGTACGTGACGTTCACCCGACTCACTATGGCCGTGTCTGTCCGATCGAAACACCTGAGGGGCCGAATATCGGTTTGATTGCATCACTGTCAACCTATGCCCGCATCAATGAGCACGGCTTTGTTGAGACGCCGTATCGTTTGGTTCAGGATGGTCGTGTCACCAGCGAGATTAAATATTTCTCCGCGTTGGAGGAAGAGGGGCATGCGATTGCTCAGGCTAATGCTGAGCTGGATGATGATGGGTGCTTTGTCAATGAAGTGATCAATGCACGACAAAGCGGCGAGTTCATGATGTTGCGTCGCGAAGATATTCAGCTGATGGATGTTTCTCCCAAGCAGCTGGTGTCAGTTGCCGCAGCACTGATTCCTTTCTTGGAGAATGATGACGCCAACCGTGCCTTGATGGGATCGAACATGCAGCGTCAAGCTGTTCCGCTGCTGCGTGCTGATGCACCTCTTGTCGGTACCGGCATGGAGCGCATTGTCGCCCACGACTCCGGTGCTGCCGTTGTTGCCCGCCATGACGGTGTGGTTGAGTCTGTCGATGCCTCACGTATTGTGGTGCGCATTGATGAAGGACAGGACGATGAAACGGGAACCGGGGTTGATATTTACAACCTGATCAAGTTTATCCGTTCCAACCAGAATACCTGCCTGAATCAGAAGCCGATTGTTGAGGTTGGCGACCATGTTGAGCGCGGTGCGATTATCGCGGATGGCCCTTCTACGCAGTGGGGTGAATTGGGTCTGGGGCAAAATGTCCTGGTCGCCTTTATGCCTTGGGAAGGTTACAACTTTGAGGACTCCATCCTGATTTCCGAGAAACTGGTTAAGGAAGACCGTTATACCTCGATTCACATTGAGGAGTTTGAGTGCGTTGCTCGCGATACCAAGCTCGGCAAGGAAGAGATTACTGACGATATTCCAAACCTTGGCGATGATGCACTGAAGGATCTTGATGAGAGTGGCATTATCCGCATCGGTGCTGAAGTCAAGCCGGGCGATATTCTGGTAGGTAAGATCACGCCTAAAGGTGAAACGCAGTTGTCTCCCGAAGAAAAGTTGCTCCGTGCCATCTTTGGCGAGAAAGCCGGCGATGTTCGCGACACGTCACTTCGGGTTCCACCTGGCGTGGAAGGGGTTGTTATCGGCGCTCGTGTGTTCTCACGCAAAGGCTCTGATAAAGACAGCCGTACCGAAAAGATTGAGCAGCATGAAATTGATAAATTGCTCAAAGACCAGAATGATGAAATTCGTATTATTCGTGAATCCGCCCGCCACAAGCTGACTGATCTTCTTTGCGGCAATAAGCTGGCGGCATCAGTCACGGACGATGACGGTAAAGTTCTGCTGAAGAAAAACAGCGTACTTGAGGCTGATCAGCTTGAAGCGCTTTCTGTTGCGCGTTTCCAGGAGATTTCTCTGGTTGATGGTGAAGCGATCGAGGATCGTGTCGCTGAGCTGATGCGTGGTCTGGCTGATCGCGAAGAGCTGATCAAGCGGGTTTTTTCAGACAAAATCGATAAGATTAAGCGCGGCGATGATCTGCCTCCTGGCGTAATTAAGATGGTTAAGATTTATATTGCCATCAAGCGTAAGTTGTCGGTGGGTGATAAAATGGCCGGACGTCACGGTAACAAAGGTGTTCTGTCACGGATTTTGCCTGTCGAAGATATGCCCTACTCGGAAGACGGTACGCCGGTTGAGATTGTTCTGAACCCGTTGGGTGTTCCTTCTCGTATGAATGTCGGGCAGATTCTTGAGATCCATCTGGGTCTGGCTGCGCGTGGTTTGGGTAATCAGATCCAGGAAGTTCTGGATCGCCAACACACGCACAATGAGCTGCGCGAGAAGATCAAGGATGTTTATGATGATCAGGAATTGAATCCATTCCTTGACGACTTGTCAGAAATGGATGTCAACAAACTGGCTAAGCGTCTGGCGCCGGGAATTCCTATGGCGACACCTGTCTTTGAGGGTGTCAGCGAGTCCATGATTAAAGAACAGATTACCCGTTCCGGATTCTCTCCGTCGGGGCAAATGACACTGTATAATGGTAAGACGGGTGAAGCATTCAAAGAAAAAGTCACCGTTGGTATCATGTACATGTTGAAATTGCACCACTTGGTTGATGATAAAATCCATGCACGGAGTATCGGTCCTTACAGTCTGGTGACCCAGCAACCGTTGGGCGGTAAAGCCCAATTCGGTGGACAGCGTTTGGGTGAGATGGAGGTTTGGGCCATGGAAGCCTATGGTGCGTCGCACGCTCTGCAAGAATTCCTGACGGTCAAATCCGACGATGTCGCCGGCCGGACACGCATGTATGAAGCGATTGTTAAAGGTCGTCATACCCTGGAAGCAGGGCTGCCGGAGTCGTTTAACGTTCTGATCAAAGAGCTGCAGTCCTTGTGCCTCGATGTGGAACTGTTGGAAGACGAAGAAAAGTAATCTGCCATCCCTTGAGGAGATGAGTTTTGGAAGATATTTTCAGCTTATTTGAGCGCCCCAAAGATCCGTTGAGTTTTGACACTATCCGTTTGTCGTTGTCTTCCCCGGAGACGATTCGCGAACGGTCCTTTGGTGAGGTGAAGAAGCCGGAGACGATTAATTATCGGACCTTTAAGCCGGAACGCGATGGTCTGTTCTGCGCTAAAATCTTTGGTCCGGTCAAAGACTACGAGTGTAATTGCGGTAAATATAAGCGCATGAAACACCGCGGCATTGTCTGTGAGAAGTGCGGTGTCGAGGTCATTCCGAGCAAGGTGCGTCGTGAGCGTCTGGCGCATATTGATCTCGCTTGTCCTGTTGCGCATATCTGGTTTTTGAAGTCGTTGCCGTCACGGATCGGTACTCTGCTAGACATGACTTTGAAGGAACTGGAAAAGGTTCTATATTTCGAGGCCTACGTTGTTCTTGATAAGGGTGACAGTCAGCTCGAAGTTGGTCAGATACTCACGGAAGACAAGTATCGTGAGCTGATGGATGAGTTTGCAGGTCAATTTACAGCCAGCATGGGTGCTGAAGCGGTTCGTGAGCTGTTAGCAGCATTGGACCTTGAAGAGATCGCTGAAGAGTTGCGTGTCGAGATGCGTGAGTCGTCCAGTGAGGCCAAACGTAAAAAAGTGGCCAAGCGTCTCAAAGTTATCAATGCGTTTACCCGTAGTGGCAATCGTCCTGAGTGGATGATTCTCGAAACGATCCCGGTGCTGCCGCCAGAGCTACGCCCGCTGGTGCCTTTGGATGGCGGACGTTTTGCAACCTCAGACCTTAATGACCTGTATCGACGGGTGATTAATCGTAATAACCGCTTGAAGCGTTTAATGGAGCTGCGTGCTCCTGAAGTTATTATCCGTAATGAAAAACGGATGTTGCAGGAGGCGGTTGACGCTCTGTTTGACAACGGTCGCCGTGGTCGGGCCATTACCGGCCCCAACAAACGTCCGCT
The DNA here is from genome assembly GCF_000167355.1 of Desulfuromonas acetoxidans DSM 684. Taxonomy (NCBI): domain Bacteria; kingdom Pseudomonadati; phylum Thermodesulfobacteriota; class Desulfuromonadia; order Desulfuromonadales; family Desulfuromonadaceae; genus Desulfuromonas; species Desulfuromonas acetoxidans. The sequence goes on along the minus strand of NZ_AAEW02000016.1, from coordinate 3,330 downwards.
CAAGTCGCTCTCCGATATGCTCAAAGGTAAAGGTGGTCGTTTCCGTCAGAATCTGCTGGGTAAGCGTGTGGATTACTCCGGACGTTCAGTTATCGTTGTTGGCCCTGAGCTAAAGCTGCACCAATGTGGTTTACCAAAGAAAATGGCCTTGGAGCTGTTCAAGCCGTTTATCTACAACAAGCTTGAAGAGCGTGGTTTCTGTACCACAATCAAGAGTGCCAAAAAGCTGGTTGAGAAAGAGAAGGGTGAGGTCTGGGACGTTCTTGAAGAGGTCATTAAAGAGCACCCGGTTATGTTGAACCGTGCTCCGACCTTGCACCGCCTCGGCATCCAGGCCTTCGAGCCTGTTCTGGTCGAAGGCAAGGCGATTCAGTTGCACCCGCTGGTCTGTACCGCATTTAACGCTGACTTTGACGGTGACCAGATGGCGGTTCACCTGCCGTTGTCCATCGAGAGTCAGATCGAAGCGCGCGTTTTGATGATGTCGACCAACAATATCCTGTCACCTGCGAACGGTAAGCCGATTATCGTACCGTCACAGGACATGATCCTCGGCATCTATTACATGTCGCGAATTCGTCCTTTTGTTCTGGGCTCCGGAAAGATTTTTGCCTCAGAGAGTGAAGTGCGTATTGCTTATGATTCCGGTGAGGTCGATCTCCAGGCTGGAGTAAAAGTGCGGATGTGTCGTGCTGACGGTACGGATCCTGAGTTGATTGAAACATCTGTTGGTCGTGTGCTGTTGCGCGAAGTTGTGCCTCGGGTGATCCCTTTCGATTACATTAATAAGGTCATGACCAAGAAGCAGGTGGCTGAGCTTGTTGATGCAAGCTTCCGCCTCGCTGGCAATAAGGAAACCGTTATCCTGGCGGACCGTCTTAAGCAGACCGGTTACCGTTTCTCGACAATTGCGGGTATCTCCATCTGTCTCGACAATATGGTGGTTCCTGAATCAAAGCAGGATTACATTGATGCCGCTGTTGCCGAAGTCACGGAAATTCAGAATCAGTACACTGAAGGTTTGATCACTGACGGAGAACGCTACAATAAGGTTGTCGATATCTGGGCCAAGTGTACTGAGGACATCGCTTCGACAATGTTGGGTGACCTGTCTGTGGATCGGTTTGAGTCTGAGTCTGGCGAGACCGTTGAGGCGTCTTCATTTAATGCCATTCACATGATGGCCGATTCCGGTGCTCGTGGTAGTGCCCAGCAGATTCGTCAGTTGGCCGGTATGCGTGGTTTGATGGCCAAGCCGTCCGGTGAGATCATTGAAACACCGATTACAGCGAATTTCCGTGAAGGTCTGACCGTACTCCAGTACTTCATCTCGACTCACGGTGCACGTAAGGGTCTGGCGGATACCGCGCTGAAAACCGCGAACTCCGGATATCTGACGCGTCGTCTCGTTGATGTTGCTCAGGATGCTATTATCACGGAGAAGGATTGTGGCACCATTGATGGTATCCTGGTCAGTTCTCTGACTGAGGGTGGTGAGGTTATCGAATCTTTGGGTGACCGTATCCTTGGTCGTGCTGCTCTTGAGGATGTCTGTGATCCGGTGACCGGTGACGTCATTGTTGCTGCCAATCAGGAGATTGACGAAGTTCTGGTCAATAAGATTGAGCAGGCCGGAATTGAGAAGCTCTATATCCGTTCGGTCCTGACCTGTAAGAGTCGCCATGGTATTTGCGCCACCTGTTATGGTCGAGATCTGGCTCGTGGTCATATGGTTAACCTTGGTGAAGCTGTTGGTGTTATTGCGGCTCAATCCATTGGTGAGCCTGGAACCCAGCTGACCATGCGGACCTTCCACATCGGTGGTACGGCCTCGCGTCGTGCCGAGCAGACCTCTCTTGAGGCTCGCTTTGACGGTGAGTTGCAGTTTAGTAACCTGAAAACCGTCGTCGACCGTGAGGGTCATCATGTTGTCATGAGTCGTAATGGTGAAATTGTCATTGTCGATGAAACCGGACGCGAGCGGGAGCGTCATGCTCTGGTTTACGGTTCACGTGTCATGTTTGATCCGGGCACCAAGATCACGGCAGGAGCATTGCTCGCTGAGTGGGACCCGTACACCATGCCGATTCTGACTGAGGTTGGTGGTCGTGTTCACTTCGGTGATGTGATCAGTGGTGTGACCATGGACGAAAAGGTCGATGATGTTACCGGTTTGTCGCGTAAGGTTATCATTGAGTCCAAGGCAACAGACAAACGTCCCCGTCTGACCCTGAAAGACGAAGAGGGTCGTTCGGTGAAGCTGCCCAATGGTTTGGCTGCTCGTTATATGTTGCCGGTCGGAGCCAACATTATCATCCCTGAGGATGAGCTGGTTCAGGCTGGTGATGTCCTGGCGAAGATTCCGCGTGAGACCACCAAAACCAAGGATATCACCGGTGGTCTGCCGCGCGTTGCTGAACTGTTTGAGGCACGTAAGCCCAAAGAGTTTGCCGTTCTCACCGAGATTGATGGCGTCGTAACCTTCGGTAAGGACTCCAAGGGTAAGCGCAAGGTTGTCGTGACCCCGGAGGTGGGTGAGCCGATTGAATATCTGATTCCCAAGGGTAAGCATATCAACGTGCATGAAGGTGATAATGTCCTGGCTGGTGAGCCCTTGATGGATGGTCCTCGCAATCCGCATGATATCCTGCGCGTTCTTGGTGAAAAAGAGTTGGCTAAATACCTGGTTGACGAAGTTCAAGAGGTTTATCGCTTGCAGGGTGTTGCCATCAATGACAAGCACATTGAGACGATTGTTCGTCAAATGTTGCGTCGTGTCCGCATTATCGAAGTGGGGGATACAGACTTCCTGCTTGACGATCAAGTGTCGCGTGTCGACTTTGAAATTGAAAACGACCGCATCATGGAGCAGGATGGCCAGCCGGCCGTTGGTGAACCGATTATGCTGGGTATTACCAAGGCCTCTCTGTCGACGGAATCATTCATTTCGGCGGCGTCGTTCCAAGAGACCACCAAAGTTCTTACCCAGGCATCAATTGAAGGTAAGGTCGACCATTTGCGTGGTTTGAAAGAAAACGTCATCATGGGACGTCTGATTCCGGCAGGTACCGGCATCGTGAAATACCGCAGTGCGACGTTGATGACGCCTGAACCTGAAGAGGAAGTGGTTAATGCTGAGGAAGAGGAGACTGACGACGCCGTTACGGCCGAAGAAGTTTCTGAGTAAACTCAGCGCATTACAATAAAAAATGCGAATCAATAACAACTGCCTTGACAATCGTTGGGGCAGTTGTTATTGTTCCGCGGGTTTCCCCTCTGGGGGATACGTTCTTTCAATTCTGTGAATAGTAATTTCGGGAGTAAGAAATG
>NZ_AAEW02000015.1 GCF_000167355.1 Desulfuromonas acetoxidans DSM 684 | reverse complement strand
GGCATCTTTCGCATTCGATTGCCCTGGCACTGGCTGAAGCGTTTGAATGCGAGGTCAACGATTTGCCGTTGTCCATTGTCCTGTCGTGGTATGAGCAAAAAGCGGTTGCGGTTTTGTTATCATTGCTGTCATTAGGCCTGAAAGACATGCGCATTGGACCCTCGCTACCCGCGTTTATCTCACCGAATGTTCTCAATTTCCTGGTTGAGAACTTCAACCTGACACCGATTGGTAATGCCAGTGATGATATGGCGACCATGCTTGGTTAATCTAATAAAAGGCCCTGTCACAGTTGTGCAGGGTCTTTTATCGTTTCGATGTGATCCCCATAGGGAGACTCGCCCACTCTGGCGTTGCCGTCACGGCAACTCTGGCGTGGCGCTAGCTCCGCTTCGAGTCTTACGACTGCTTTTGCAAAATAAAAAACCCGCCACCTTACGGTAGCGGGTTATTTTATTTTGGTGCCGAAGGGGAGACTCGAACTCCCACGCCCTAACGAGCACATGAACCTGAATCATGCGTGTCTACCAGATTCCACCACTTCGGCTTGAAGCGAGACGTTTTATAACAAACAGTATGGGGAAATGCAACAAAAAAATGGTTGCCGCTTACGCTTCCTTGACCTCTTGTGCCGGAGCGACCATCACCGTGCGAAATTCATCCACGGTCACCAATCCGGGAGGGGCATTTTTCACCCGCTTAACATGCTTGCCGTAGGCCACCATCACTTCAACCTTGGAACTGTTTTTTCCACGACAAAAACGGGCGGCAATGGCCGCAGCAAACAGCACATCCTCTTCGGCTACGTCTGCGCCATCACATTTGAGAACCACGTGACTCCCCGGCATCAGATGCGCATGGAACCACAGGTCATTGGCTTTAAGCATCTGTTTACTTAGATAATCGTTGGTTTTATTGTTACGTCCCCACAACACCGGCCACCCAGCGGGCGAAACCGTCTTACGCATCAGATCCGCCGGAGAAGTCCGCCGCGTCTCACGATTCAGGGTATTTTGCGGGCGGTAGATCCCGGCTTCGATCAACTCCTGGCGAATGACGTCCAGGTCGCCGGCAGAGTCACTTTCCAGTTGCTCGGTAATCTCTTCAAGCCAGGCGATTTCCTGCTCCGTCTGCTCATGACGGCGCAGACAATGATCAAGACCTCGCTTAGCCTTGCTGTAGCGTTTGTAATACTGATCGATGTTTTCCTGCGGTGCCTTTGCCGGGTCCAGCTTTAAACGACACATCACAGGTGGGTCCTGATAATAGTCTGTCACCTCAACATCTGTCATGCCTCGCTTGAGAAGATGTCGTTGGGCACTGAGCAGGTCAGCCTGCTGACGGAAAAGATCGGCCTGTTCGCACTCCTGCCATTGGGCATCAATACTCGCCAGACGTTTGTAAAGACGCTTCAGAGCTTTTTGGACCACCCTGCCCAGATCATCCGGCCCTTTTCCAGCACCATGCTCACGGGCATAGCGGCTCAGGTTTGATGCCGCCTCATCGTCACCGGTTAACCACATGGTCAGTCGCTTTCCACGACAGCGAGGTTTAAGTTGTCCCTGCTGCCACGCCGTAACAAAGGCTCCAACCTGTTGAATCAGAGGATTCTGCTCTGTTGTCGTAACCAGTGAAGACGCAACAGCACGACTCATGGGCACAACGCGCTCACTCAAAAACGTTTGTATGGATTCCGGGGGCTCGTGATCCCGTAACCATTGGACAAGATCGATCAGGGCAATTTGATCGGCTAAGAGTTCGGACGGTTCTTGAAACCGGGCATTCTGTCTATGCAATACATCGACAAGTTGACCCTCGTCATTGAGTAAGCTCAGATTGGCATCACGACCAAAGAAGGTTGCTACCAACGTAGAGCTCTGCCCCTCTTTGCCATTGAAATGCAGCCGGACAATCCGATCCATGGGATCAAGGCGGATAGATTCGAGGCGATGCAGCCGAGCCCGCAGCAGTTGGCAGAAGCGCGGTGGACGCATTGGGTTACGCGCATTCTGATCGGTCAGATAAAGTTCTGCCGCAGCCGGACCAAGTCGCATCACCAAACGCACTTCCTGGCGACCGTTCCACATTTTAAACACCAGGGTATCAGACTGCGGCTGATATATTTTATTGACCAAAGCCCCGTGCAATTGCGGTTGAATCTGCCGAATCAGGGCATCGAGAAAAAAGTAATCCATAGCCTTCACTTTGTTTGTTACATGCATTGCTGTCAACATGAAGATTTGGTGTAGACAGAGCACTTGCTTGCTGAACCTTTTTCACCGTGGTAGTATCCGGTCGGTTCTAATCACGAGGATGAACACGCCTCATTCAGGCTGATTTTCACAGCCTGCTAACACCGTTGAGACCTTATGAATAAAGAAACCTTACAGAATTATCTTGAAGCGGCACCGTTCTTCCTGTTTGTCGGTATTGCCCGCCTGCTGCCCCGCCTGTGGGCACTCAAACTCGGGCGCCAGCTTGGACGTGCCAGCCGTTTTTTTCAGCCCAAGCGCGTGGCCACAGCGCGTGACAACCTGCGCAAAGCATATCCGGATAAAGACAGTGCGTGGATTGAGTCCATGATCCGTAAGGTGTTTGAACACCTCGGCATCAGCAGCATGGAAATGCTACGCCTCAATCATTTTACCACCCGTCGTGATGTCGATGACCATTTCACCTTTGATGGTCTGGAACATCTGCAAGCCCTCAAGAAACAACAGCAGGGAGCGTTTCTACTCACCGGTCATGTCGGTTTCTGGGAGGCGGGCACTTTTTTTATGCCGATTCTCGGCTATCCAGTCGATTTTGTCGCTAAGAAAATCCGCAACCCGTTTGTCGACCGCTTCATTCAGAATCAACGTGAAGGTGCCGGCGGTCGGTGCCTCGACAGTAAAAAAGGGGCGCGTCGCATCATCCGTGCCCTGACGGATCAGCGCATGGTGTGTCTGCTGCTTGATCAGCATGTCTCCAAAAAGCAGGGAATCGTCGTCAACTTTTTTAACCGGCCCGCCTACGCCACACCGATCATTCCACAGATCGCCCTGAAGAATCAAACACCCATCGTCCCGGTGTTTGTCTATCGTCAGGAAGATTATAATTACCGGGTCGTTATCCATCCGCCGCTGGTCTTTGACGGGCCGGCCACCAAGCAAGCGGTTCAGGACTGCACCCAAAAACTCACCGACATTGTTGAAGAAGCCATCCGCCAACAACCGGACCAGTGGTTCTGGGTGCACCGGCGCTGGCGCAAATCAGCAGAGCGACAGACATCATGATTGATCCGCCTTTTCATATAGTACTGGTGGAACCGGAGATCCCACCCAACACCGGTAATATTGCCCGATTGTGTGCCGGAACCCAGACCCATCTCCACCTGGTAGGCAAGTTGGGTTTTTCTCTGGATGACCGTTATCTGAAACGCGCCGGTCTCGATTATTGGCCCCACGTGCCTCTGCATCGCTGGGACAGTCTGGAACAACTGGAACAGGCCTACCCTGAGGGTCGCTGGTGGTACACCTCGAAAACCGCCCACCTTGTCCATAGTCAGGCGACGTTTCACCCGGGAGATTTCATCGTATTCGGCAAGGAGACCAAGGGACTGCCCAAAGAGCTGCTTGAGCGCCACCCGCAACGTTGCCTGCGCATCCCCATGAGTTGTGATGCCGTACGCAGCCTCAACCTGTCTACCTCGGCGGGCATTGTGCTCTACGAAGCTTTACGTCAGGTTGGTGCTCTGGAAAACGCTTAGTTGGGATTAACCCCGCCGCAGTTTGCGCTGGACAATGGCCTGCAACTCCTTGAGTTCGGCAATTTTCACCAGACGACCAACCAGCAGGTAACTGGCCACACCGCCGACGATACTCCCACTAAGAATCATCGCGTTGACCGGCGTCAAACCGGCCGACCACTCTCCCAGCAATAACACCCTATCAACCACCACCGCCATAACAGCGCACGCCAGCAGGGCTTTGAGGTTCGTCACCCACAGCGCTTTCAAGCCCAATCTGCCAATTTTTCGGCGCAGCATCACCAGCAGTATCACGCTGTTGACCACCGAGGACAGTGTCAAGGCAGCCGCCAAACCAATATGCTGGAATTGTCCCATCAACAGCAGACCGAAAGCCACATTAGCCAGCAATGTCCAGAACGAAATCCACACCGGGGTCCGGGTATCCTGAAGTGCATAAAACGTCGGAACGATCACCCGACTGATGCCGACGAACACCAGACCCGGTGCATAGGCAGCCAAAGCCAGGGCGGTTTGTTGAACATCCGCAAATCCAAAGGCGCCCTGCATGAACAACTGGCTGAAGATCGGTTCAGCACAGACAATCAACCCCACGCCTGCGGGCAACGTGACCAGGACAATAAGACTTAACGCATAACGCAGCGACCGCTTGACCTCATCCACCTCGCCTGCGGCGGCCTGACGGCTCATGGTCGGCAACACGGCTTGAGCCAGCGAAACAATAAAGATCCCCTGGGGAAATTCAAACAGGCGTTGGCCGTAGTAGAGATAGGAGACGCTGCCCTGTTCCAGAAAGGATGACAACAACCGGGTGACCACCACGTTGATCTGGTAGATAGCGACACCGGCAATGCCCGGCACCATCAATAAAATGATGCGCCGCACTGTGGAATCGTGCCAGTTCCATTGCCAGCCGAGTCGAAGACCATAGCGTCGCAACACCGGTAACGTCATGGTCAACTGCAACACGCCGCCGGTAATGACACCCCAGGCCAGTGCTTCGATGGGCATGACAAAACGGTGATGGAGCAACAAGGCACTGCTAATCATTGCCAGATTAAGCACCAACGGAGAGATGGCCGGCACGAAATAATGACCGTAGACATTCAGCACACCGGTCAACAACGCCAGCAGGCTGACGAAGAAGATGTAAGGAAACATAATGCGGGTCAGAGAAACGGTTAATTCCAGTTTGCCGGCGATCTCCCCAAAACCATGGGCAATCATCTGTACCAGCCCTGGGGCCAGAACAATGCCGAGCATGGTCACGACAACCATAACTGTGGCCAGCAGAGACCAGCACAACACCATCACCCGCTGCGCGGCCTGTTCTCCCTGTTGTTCACGCACCTGACTGAAAGTCGGTACAAAAGCTGCGGTCAGCGAGCCTTCAGCGAAAAAACGTCGCAAAAGGTTCGGTATGGTGAACGCCATAAAAAAGGCATCACTGCCGAGCCCGGCACCAAACAGAGTGGCGATCACCATATCCCGCGCCAATCCGGCAAAACGGCTGATCAGAGTTGCCAGACTGAGTATTCCGGCTGCCAGTGTAATTTTTCTTTGTTCCGACATAAGCACCAAAAGGGATTATTTTATTTTAATACCAACAGGAAAAATCGTAGTCCTTTGATATTGTTAAGTATTTAACAATACGGTTAGCAAGTTATAATATTGACACACACCTCAAGGCAGTGCTATAACCTCTCTTCGTTACCTAAAAACAACAACACCAATTGATGGAGAAATTCAATGGCTAATCATAAGTCTGCCCTGAAGCGTAACAAGCAAAGCATCGTTCGTCGTGACCGCAACACTCAAGCCCGTTCCACCATGCGCACCATGGTCAAGAATGTTCGCCTGGCTGTTGCTGAACAGAACAAAGACGCAGCGACCGCGGCTCTGACCCAAGCGGTTCCCTACATTGACAAAATGGCAACTCGCGGCATCATTCACAAAGCGACTGCCAGCCGTAAGATCAGCCGTCTGACCAAACTGGTCAACACTCTCGCCTAATCGCTTTACCGAACAATGAGTTAAAAAAAGGAGCCCTGAGGGCTCCTTTTTTTTTGCCTGACAATCACCGCCGGTCACAACAAAAACGAGGGAGTCTCTCTTGCCTTGTTATTGACCGTAGTTGTTTTTAGCTCAGATACACCAGATCTGTCAGCAACTTCTGGAGCAAAGCCTGAGGATGAGCGCCACTCGACTTCATGGCCAGATCCATCTGCAAAAACAGTTCAAACGCTTTCGGATAGGTTGCCATGTCAAATTGGCGCGATTGGCGCATAATCCGCTCAACAAAATAAGGATTAATGCGCACGGCTTTAGCCACATCCTGCTGAGATGCCCCTTGCTCCAACAAAGACCGGGTTTTCCATAACTGACGGAAATGACGCGTCAGCATGGCGAGAATTTTCAGCGGGGCTTCCCCTTCAAGTTGCAGACGTTCGCTTAGCGTTAACGCTTGCGGCAGCTTGCGTGCACCAACCACATCGGTCAGATCAAAAATGCTGTCCACCCGGGTGTCACAAACAACGGCCGCCACATCATCAACGTCAATGACGGGTTTGTCTCCCAGGTAACTGGCCAACTTCAGCAACTCGCCGTGTATTTCCGTCAGATAGGTTCCTACCCGTTTACAGAACAACGACAAACCATCTTCACTGAACTGTTTGCCGAACTGGCGCGCCTGATCACGCACAAACGCTGGAATTTTATTGGCGAACAGCGGCTTAAACTCGATCAGTTCACCGGTTTTCTTGAAACTCTGGAAAAATTTCTTCCGTTTATCGATCCGGTTGGCGCAAAACACCAGACAACATTCGGCAGCAGGTTCCTGAATGTAAGGAACTAATGCGTCCAGTGTCCCTGCGGAAAGATCCTGAGCCTGTTTGATAACGACCACTCGCCGCTCGGCAAACGCCGGAAAGGTTCGGGCGGTATCCATGACCAGAGTCGGGTCCGCATCCTTACCGGAAAGAACCAGTAGGTTGAAATCACGCGTTGCCGGGTCTACGGCAGTATTAAGAAGATGTTTGAGGGATTGTTCCAACAGAAAAGCTTCCTCCCCGTAGAGAAACAACAGGGAAGGAAGCTTGTTGGCACTAATGGCTTTATTCAGATCGGCCGGAGTCATGGCAGCCGCAATCAGAAGTTATCGGTCAAACTGTTATAAAGTTCCTGAGCCAGACGACGGTGCAGGTCTTCTTGAGCCAGTGTTTCGTTGTAATCCTGCTGAGCACGATCATCATTGGCATAGAACTCCTCTTTCCAACTCACAGTACCCTGCCAGATCACTTCCTCGCCATTGGCCCGCGTCAGAACCGCATCAACGATCATAGTCGCACGATATTCAGTGATATCATCGTTGCGATCATAAGAAACAGTGCTGGCGCGGTAGCTGACAATGGTGCCGGTGAGAATCGCATCAGCCAGATCAGCGCTGGCGACAATTTCCACCGTACGGCGGCGGGAAAACTGGTCACGCACTTCATTGGTCAGCGGTGTTTCCAGAAACGGCTCGGTCGTTTTATTTTGAAACGGTTCCACATAGACCGTCTGGATATCTTCCGGCAACGCATCGCCACGTCCCGGCAGATGGTAGCCACACGCACAGACCAACAACGTGATGCCGATAAGCAGGAGCGTCAGACGTCTCATGATGCCACCACATTAACCAGTTTACCGGGAACCACGATCACTTTACGCACCGTGCCGTCACCAATGAAGCGCTGGACCGTTTCATCGGCCAGAGCGGCCTTTTCGACCTCATCCTTGCCGGCTGACGCGGAAACCGTGATCTTGGAGCGTACTTTGCCGTTAACCTGGATGACGATAAGCTTTTCGTCCTCGACCATGGCAGCCGTATCATACTCTGGCCAACCAGCGGTTTCCAAATCCTCTTCATGCCCCAGGTTAGCCCACAACTCTTCAGTAACATGAGGAACAAATGGTGCCAACAAACGAACCGCGGCTTCCAGAGCTTCTTTTACCGCACCGGGATACTCGGCTTTCTTTTCGAAACCGTAAATCGCGTTAACCAACTCCATAACTGCGGCAATCGCCGTATTGAAATGGAAACGGCCATCAATGTCTTCAGTCACCTTTTTGATGGTGCGATGAGTCATGCGACGCAATGCCTTGGCATCGCCCTCGGTCTCTGGAGCAGCGGCATTTTTGAGAATATCCTGGTTGTCATAGACGGCCCGCCACACTCGATTTAGGAAACGGTAACACCCTTCAACACTCTGATCATTCCATTCGAGGTCTTTTTCCGGAGGAGCGGCAAACAGTGAGAACAGACGTGCCGTATCGGCACCATACGTGGCAATGAGTTTGTCAGGATCAACAACGTTCATCTTCGACTTACTCATCTTTTCGGTACGACCAATGGTCACCGGTTTGCCACACTGAGTACATTTACCGTTTTCCACCTGTTCAGGATACAGCCAGCCATGCTCAGGGCAGGATTGGGTCTCCTTGCACACCATGCCTTGAGTGAGCAGGTTAGTAAACGGCTCATCGACATCCATCAATCCCAGATCGCGCATCACCTTGGTGAAGAAACGCGCATAAAGCAGATGCATGACCGCATGTTCAACACCGCCGATATATTGATCCACCGGCAACCAGTATTCCGCTGCGGCACGGTCGATGGGTCCGGAAGCAAAATCAGGGCAGGCATAGCGGGCGAAATACCAGGAACTCTCAACAAAGGTGTCAAACGTATCGGTTTCGCGTCGCGCCACTTCACCACACTGCGGACAACTGACCGTATAGAACTCTTTATGCTTAGCCAGCGGACTACCACCTTCACCGGTAAATTCAACATCGGTAGGCAGAACTACCGGCAGATCTTTTTCCGGCACCGGAACCACACCGCACTGATCACAATAGATGATGGGAATCGGTGTGCCCCAGTAACGTTGACGCGAAACGCCCCAATCACGCAGACGGAAGTTAACGGTTTTCTCGCCAATCCCCTCTTTGGCCAGGTAATCGGCAATCTGTTCTTTGGCAGCTTCGTTATCGAGGCCGTCAAAGCGATCCGAATTGACCATCTTGCCGGGTCCTGTCCAGGCTTCGGCCATGGTTTCCGGATCGATGTTCTCATCTTCCGGCTGAATCACCACCACCAGCGGCAGATCGTATTTTTTGGCAAATTCGAAGTCTCGTTGATCATGGGTCGGAACGGCCATAACCGCGCCGGTACCGTAGTCCATCAAAACAAAGTTAGCCAGATAGATCGGCATTTTGCGCCGTGTAAGCGGATTGATGCAGTAGGAACCGGTAAAGACCCCCTCTTTTTCGAAGTCTTCACTGGTGCGATTCTTTTTATCCTGAGTACGCACCTTGGCAATAAACGCTTCCACCGCCTCGCGCTGGTCATCGGTAGTCAGCTCCAGTGCTTTGGGATGCTCGGGGGCCAAGCTCATAAACGTGGCACCGTACAGGGTGTCCTGCCGGGTGGTGAAAACCTTGATTTTATCGAGGGTATTTTCCAGTGGAAAGGCAACTTCACAACCAGTGCTGCGACCGATCCAGTTGCGCTGCATGGTCAGGACGGAATCCGGCCAGCCAGCCATTTTGTCGATCTCGTCAAGCAGCTCCTGGGCATAATTGGTGATTTTAAAGAACCACTGATCGAGTTCTTTATCTTCCACCACCGTGCCACAACGCCAGCAGGCATCGTCTTCCACCTGCTCATTGGCCAGAACGGTCTGACAGGTCGGACACCAATTCACCGACGAACTCTTCTTGTAAGCCAGCCCTTTCTCAAACATCTTGAGAAAGATCAGCTGTTCCCACTTGTAGTAGTCGACATCACAGGTGGCAAACTCACGATCCCAATCGTAGGACAGCCCCATGCGCTTGAGCTGCAGACGCATATTGGCAATGTTCTCAACCGTCCATTTGGCCGGGTGGATGCCATGCTGAATGGCGGCATTTTCCGCCGGCATGCCGAAGGCATCCCAGCCCATGGGATGAAGGACATTGTAGCCTTGCAGACGCTTGAATCGCGCAACGACATCACCAATGGAGTAGTTGCGGACGTGGCCCATGTGAATTCGACCGGAGGGATACGGGAACATCTCCAGAAGATAGAATTTTTCCTTATCCGATTTTTCAGATACAGAAAACTTATTGGAATCGGCCCAGGCTTTTTGCCAGGCCAGTTCAATACCGATCGGTTCGTAACGCTCTTCCATGTTGCCTCCGTGCGCAAGAGCAAGGTCGTTATTCAATGAAAAAAACCGGCCTTGGCCGGCTTTTTACGTATATGGATTCAATCGCCTGGATACACGTCGATCTATGAAGGCGGTAAATGAATCTTATTTTTCCCGGTAAGTGATCCGGCCGCGCGTCAAATCGTAAGGTGACAACTCAACCGTGACACGGTCACCAGGCAGAATGCGGATATAAAATTTGCGCATTTTCCCGGAAATGTGGGCTAGAACAACATGGTCGTTATCTAGCTTGACGCGAAACATGGCATTGGGCAGTGGCTCAATGACTGTACCTTCTACTTCAATTGCTTCTTCCTTTGCCAAAGGAACCTCCAAACACGTAGTATAAAAAAAGAAAAGTCACGCTCGTTTGAGCGTGACAGCATATAACACTTATCTCAAGGAGTTGTCAAGCAAACGACGTGTTATCCGTGGGCACAAGCTCCCCCATTTCGCCGTTTGTCGCGTAAACAGCTTCCCGCTAGGGAGCCCCTTCGATGAATCGTTCGATGGTCTCAATCACCTTTGCTGACTTAAAAGGCTTGGTGACATACCAATCGGCACCCACTTCATCTCCGCGAGACATATCTTCATGACTCTTCTTAGCGGTCAGCATAATGACCGGCAACTTCTGGGTTTCCGGGTTGTTCTTGATGCGACGACAGACTTCAAAGCCATCGATCTCAGGTAGCATGATATCGAGCAGAACCAGGTCGACCTTCTCTTTGTCCAACACATCCAATGCGGCTAATCCGTTGGGAACACCAATAACTTCGTACCCCTTGGAGGTCAGCAGAATACTTTCGAGCTTCAACAAACTTTCTTCATCTTCAACAACAAGTATGGTTCGTTTCGCCACAATGGCCTCCCTGTCAGAGCATCATTTTTAATGTATTATGAATACACTATCAGGAGTATAGCACAAAACCTCAACCTGTCCTTAACAGACTGCGCCAAAACCACCAGAAATGTATTTACCTGCACGTTTCCTTTTTCAGGAGATTAATGCTCCCGATCGCGATAGGTAATCCGGATCGGACAGCCACTAAAACCGAACGGCTGGCGGATTTTATTCGCAAGGTAGCGGCGATAAGAGAAATGAACCCCTTTCTCTTTGTTGACAAAGATGGTAAAGCTCGGCGGCCGCACCGCTGTCTGGGTAATATAAAACAGTTTAACCCGCTTGCCATGATACATGGCCGGTGGGTGAGCCTCCTCAGCCTGCTTGAGAACCCGGTTCAACTCCGCTGTGGAGATCTTGCGGTTAAACTGCTGGGCCACGTCCTCAACTGTCTCCATAATTTTGGCCACGCGCTGGCCGGTCAGCGCGGAAACAAACATAATCGGCGCAAAAGACAAAAATTTAAATTGGCCACGGACTTCGTCAGTAAACTTTTTCATGGTCTGGTTATCTTTGGTCAGAGTATCCCACTTATTGACAACCAGCACCACGGCCCGGCCGCGGTCATAGGCATAGCCGGCAATGGTCAGATCCTGTTCGGTAATCCCCTCTTCGGCATCGATCACCACCATCACCACATGCGCCCGATCCATCCCTTTGAGGGCCTGAACCACGGAATACTTTTCAAGTTTCTGGCTGACTTTTCCCTTACGTCGAATTCCGGCCGTATCAATCAGCACATAACGCTGATTATTGTAAGTAAAGGGGGTATCGACACTATCGCGCGTGGTTCCCGCCGTCGGGTTTGCCACCACGCGTTCGTAACCAAGCAGCTTATTAACCAAAGAGGACTTGCCGACATTGGGGCGCCCAATCACTGCCAGTCGCACCTCAGCACTATCGTCCTCGACAGTTTTCACTTCAGGCAACTCATCAAGAATCGCGGCCATGAGCTCGCCCATGCCACGACCATGCTCTGCCGAGGTAACGAAAAAATGCTCAATGCCCAAGGAATAGAATTCAGCCGCCTGCTCTTCCTGCTTGTCGCCATCAACCTTATTGACGACAAACAACACCGGCTTATCGACCCGGCGCAACATTTCGGCAACCTCTTCATCGGACGGCGTCAAACCATCGCGACCATCCATGACAAACAGGATGACATCGGCCTCTTCAATGGCCAATTGCGACTGCTCACGCATCTGCACCAGCATACGCACTTCACTGACCGGTTCAAAACCGCCCGTATCAATCAGTGTGAACGGCTTATCGTAACGAGTCACATCGGCATAATTACGATCCCGGGTCACACCGGGATAATCTTCAACAATGGCTTTGCGTTCGCCGAGAATGCGGTTAAACAAGGTTGATTTACCCACATTGGGGCGGCCGACAATGGCGACGACAGACATAACGTTTCACCTGTATAAAAAATTAAGCTCTTAAAAGGGGCGTTATTCGCCTCTTTTTCAAAAGCCATGGAAGGCTTTTTCAGAAAACTTTATTCGTACCCGAACTCGCGCAAGAAGCGCTCAGAATCCATCCAGTTTTTCTTCACTTTAACAAACAGTTCAAGAAACACCCGCGCATCAAGGAACTGTTCAATTTCCTTGCGGGCGTCCTGACCAAGCTGCTTGATCATGCTGCCGCCCTTACCAACCAGAATCCGTTTATGCGCATCACGACCCACATAAATGGTCGCCTGAATCGCGATCAGGTTCTTGCCGGGCCGCTCTTCAAAATTATCGACCTGCACTGCAACCCCATACGGCACCTCCTGATGGGTTTTGCGCAAAATTTTCTCACGAATCATTTCGCCGACAATAAACCGCTCCGGCAAATCCGTGACCATCTCTTCAGGGTAGTAGGGTGGGCCTTCGGGAAGCATGTCTCGAACCGACGCCACCAGGCGCTCCACGCCACTGCCATTAAGGGCCGACAACGGAATGATCTCTTTAAAGTCAAAGCGTTCAGCATACTGGGCGATTAAAGGCAGCAACTTGTCTTTTTCCACCAGATCGACTTTATTGATCACCAGCACAACCGGGATGTCGCTCTGTGCAAGCACATCAAGAATGAAATCATCACCACCACCGACCCGGTCAGTGGCTTCAACCAGAAACACCACCACATCAACACCACGGCAGGCGGATAACGCCTGGTCAACCATGTACTGGTTGAGCTTACCGGTTGCCTTGTGAATACCCGGAGTATCGAGGAATAATACTTGGGCATTGTCCTCGCTGTGGATACCGAGAATCCGGTTACGGGTGGTCTGTGGCTTATTGGCTGTAATGGCGATTTTCTGACCAAGGATCTGATTGAGCAATGTGGATTTCCCCACATTGGGTCGACCGACAATCGATACAAATCCGGATCGGAAAGTGGACTCTGTTCGGGTTGAATCTGTCACGTGATCATCTCTTTCTTAGTGAAAAAGTTGTTGCGAAAATGGTATCGCTACCCTGTTGCACAAGGCTCTATAACGTAAGGGGGAACAGCCTATGCCGTCCCTCCGTCGCATTCATCATCAAGAGCTTTCAGCGCTTGACATGCCGCCTGTTGTTGGGCCGCTTTTTTACTGCCGCCACTGCCCTGCCCCAAATGTCGTCCTTCACAGGAGACAATCACCGTATATTCGCGCTGATGATCGGGACCTTCCGTGGCCACCAGTTCGTATTCGGGGGCAGCCCCAAAACGCGCCTGAGCCAATTCCTGAAAGCGAGTTTTGTAGTCAAGTGACTTACGCCGCGCCGCCTGGACGGCCGTACCTTCAAACATCCGCCCGAGGACATCCCGCGCCACATCCCAACCGGCATCGAGAAACACCGCTCCAAACACCGCTTCCAACGCATCAGCCAGCAGGTTGTCTTTGTCTTGACCGCCACTACGGCGTTCACCACGCCCCAATTTCAGACAGGGGCCCAGATTGAGGCGACGGGCTACTTTAGCCAGAGCACGGGCGCTGACCAATTCGGAGCGGATGCGTGACAACTCACCTTCCGGTAACTGCGGATAAGTACAAAACAGATAATCCGCCATCACCAGATCAAGAACCGCATCACCGAGAAATTCCTGTCGTTCATTACATGCCGCCGGATCACGCAATTGTTCATTGGCATAGGATTTATGGATCAGAGCTGTCTGCAGGTAATGCCGGTCTGTAAACCGGTACCCTAATCGCTCTTCAAATTGGCTCAGCTCTTTATCAAAATCCACCAGATTCACTCTCCACAATCATGACCTGCCCTGCGGACAAGCCGCGCATTCTGCCGACAGATCTCCATCAATGTCAACTGTTAAACGATTTAACATACTGAAAAACGCACCATAACGCAATGGCTGGCCGATACGCTTTTCTCCTTGCGTCCCTGACCGCGCTCTTTATAATGGGGCACTCTGAACAAAATCGGGAGATCTAACAAGCTGTGGAGCCCATGGACGGGCGATCAAAATCAAGGACAGGTTTTCAAATCCTTGATTTTGCGAGCAAGACGGAAATCGCTTTTTCGGCTTGCGTCGTTGAAAAATCCCCGGACAGGATTTTTTCAACATCCCGCTAAAGACGCCCCGAAAAACCAGCCACTCCACAAACCACGGAAGTTATGGGACAATTCATCACATTTGAAGGTATTGAAGGGTGTGGAAAGACAACCCAGATCCGTCTGCTCGCCACCGCACTGCGCCACCAGGGTCACGACGTCATAGAAACACGGGAACCGGGAGGTTGTGATATTGCTGACCAGATTCGCGCGGTATTACTTGATGCAAAAAACAACCGCATGACCAGCCCGACCGAACTGCTGCTTTATGCTGCGGCTCGTGCCCAGCATGTCGCTGAAGTGATCCGTCCGGCCCTTGACGCCGGCAAGACAGTCCTGTGTGATCGCTTTTGTGACGCCACCCTCGCCTATCAGGGCTATGGCCGTCAGCTCGACATTGATCAGATCACAACACTCAATGCGTATGCCTGCCAAGGGGTTCGGCCCGACACCACTCTGCTGCTCGATCTTCCGGTAGAGATTGGTCTCGGACGCGCCCGCCAGCGCAATGAACAACACAGCGGCCCCAATGAAGACCGCTTTGAACAGGAATCTCTCAACTTTCACCAGCGCATCCGTCAAGCCTATCTGCAACTGGCAGACAACGAGCCTCAGCGCTTTCTGATCATTGATGCTCAGGGAAAACCGCAAACCGTGGCTGAACGCATTGCATCGGCAATGAACACCATAATCCAACCGGTGCCTTCGTCATGACTTTTGACAACATCATCGGCCATGAACGGCAGAAAAAATTGCTGCGTCAGGCGTGGAACAATCAACGCATGGCCCACGCCTATCTGTTTACCGGTGCCGAAGGGATCGGCAAACGTCTGATGGCCACCGCCCTGGTTCGCCTGATCTTCTGTGAACACCAAACCGGTTGCGGCACCTGTGCCGGCTGTCGACGCATTGACCACAACAACCACCCGGACCTCCACATCCTTGAACCGGAAGGCAGCTTCATCAAAATTGACGCCATCCGTGAGCTGCAAAGGGAACTGCAACATCCTCCGCTGGAAGCACCACGACGGATCTGCCTGATTGACGGAGCGGACAAGATGAACCCGGCGGCCGGTAATGCGCTGCTCAAAACGTTGGAAGAACCACGCCACGATGTCATGTTGATTTTGATCAGCGCCCATCCGGAAGCGGTTCTGGAAACCATTCGTTCCCGGTGTCAGCAACTGCCCTTTGCCCGACTTGATCAGGCCATGATTGCCAAAGTCCTCAAGCAGCAGGAATTTAGTAACGATGAATGCCGAATCCTCGCCTCATTGTCCGAAGGCAGCCTCAAAAAAGCTCTCGGCAGCGACCGTGAGTTTTACCTTGAACAACGTAAGACACTGTTCAAAGCCGTCTGCACCCTGTCACCGGGCAGCATCGTTCCGATGTTGGAACTGGCGGAAAAATGGGCGGCGGACAAGGACCAACTCGAAGACCTCGGAACGGTTCTACTCAGCTGTTATCGCGATGTCTTTCTTGTTGTCAGTCAGGGGTCCAGCTCCCTGCTGGCCAATACTGACCTCAAAGAACGCATTATCCATCAGGCTGGCCGTGAAAGCCTGCCCTCCATCCAGCATAAACTGGATGCACTTCTTGATTTTCAGTACCATTTACGCCGCAACGTCAACCGACAACTTGCTGTCGAGCGCTTGCTGATCCAGCTTGTCCAACCCAAAGCAGCAATGTAAAATCCGTTAGCAAACCGAGAAGGTCAACCACCTTTCATCCGAGAGAGAAATCCCGCATTGACGGCAACTAAGACATTGCCTGTCGTCCCTGAATACGTTAGATTATCTCTTTACCTGATTTCGGGAATGAGAAAAGAAAAACAACCACTTTTCTTCTACCGCGAGGAACATGGTTTCAGGGAATTTGCCCTATCGATTGAACCCTTCGTTTCCACATATTGACGCCAATGGCCTTGGCCACGATGCACCAATGGAAACGATCAACATATAAAGTGACCGAATGACTCAGAACAACGAGGAACACACCACAACTCCAGCGGGCGAAAAAATCATAGCCACCGTCAAATTTCGCTCGGCAGGAAAACAATATGACTTTGATACCAACGGGCTGGAACTCAATCAGGGGGACAGCGTTGTAGTGGAAACCAATCGAGGCCGCGCACTCGGCACGGTTGCTCGCCCTCCCCGAAACGTTGCCAAACAAGATCTTCCCCAGGATCTGAAAAAAGTCTTGCGTCTGGCCACTGAAGCTGACCACAACATGGCGCGCATCAGCTCGTCCAAGGAAAAAGAAGCCTTTGATCACTGCATGGAGCGCATTCGTCAACGCAACATGCCGATGAAACTGGTCAAGGCTGAATACCTGTTTGACGGGTCAAAGATCATCTTCTATTTCACCGCCGATGGCCGGGTGGACTTTCGTGAACTGGTTAAAGACCTCGCCCACCATTTCCACACCCGCATTGAAATGCGCCAGATCGGTGTACGTGACGAAGCCAAACTGATCGGTGGCATTGGCATCTGCGGACGTGAATTGTGCTGTGGCACTTTTCTCACGGATTTTCATCCGGTATCCGTCCGCATGGCCAAACAACAGGGTCTGGCACTGAACCCCACCAAAATTTCCGGACAATGCGGACGCTTGCTGTGCTGTCTTGGGTATGAGTACGATACCTATTGCAAAATGGCCAAGCAGTTACCGAAACCGGGATCTAAGGCGAGTCTTGACGGACAACCCGTTGAGGTTGTCTGCGGTCAGACACTCAGTCAAACCGTCACGGTACGCTGCTCTGGTAAAACCATCAGCAACATCCCTGTAGCAAGTTTGAGCACCAACAAAACGGGAGCCAAAGAGGAGCCGAAAAAAAGCGGAGGAAGTTCGCCGGCCCCTGAAAAACGTCAGGCCAAAGAAGGGGAACGCAAAACAGGCAACAAAGGCAAGGGGGGCAAACCAGCCTCGCGTGACGGGAAACCACAACGTCCGGCTCGGGGAAAATCCGCTGAAGGGCGGCCAAGTAAGAACAAACGTGGGGGTAAACCGGGTCAGGAAAAACAGAATCGCCCCAAAAAAACTTCCGGGCCGCAGGAACAACAGGGCCAGGAGAATAGCCAACGACCGAACAGAAAACCCCGTCCGGATAAAGGCCCGGCCAAGGATAAATCACAGGCAACGCCCGCGACCGGCGAGAATAACGATAAAAATCAGGAAAAGAACCCACAGGATAAAAAACCCAATAAACGCCGCAGCCGCAATCGTCGTCGGCCGCCGCGCAAACCATAGCAGGAGCCACCATGGACAAAACATTTTACATCACCACCCCCATCTACTACGTCAACGATGTGCCCCACATCGGCCACGCCTATACGACACTGGCCTGTGACGTTCTGGCCCGCTATAAAAAGGCGCGCGGTTATGAGGTCTTTTTCCTCACCGGTACAGACGAGCACGGCCAAAAAGTGGAAAAGGCCGCCATTGCTGCGGGTGAAACACCTTTGGAACTGGCGGATCGGGTGATGCAACGCTTTGCGGCCTTGTGGCAAAAGCTCAACATCGACAACACCGACTTCATCCGCACCACCCAGCAACGCCATAAAGAGGGCGTGCAGAAAATGTTTACCCAGATACAGGAACAAGGTGATATCTATCTCGGGGCCTATGAAGACTGGTATTGCACTCCCTGTGAAACCTTCTGGACTGAGACACAGCTCATCGACGGCTGCTGCCCGGACTGTGGCCGGCCGACGGATAAACTCAAGGAGGAGTCCTACTTCTTCCGCATGAGCAAATACCAGCAACAGCTGCTCGATCATATTGAGGCCAATCCCGACTTTATCCAGCCGCGTTCTCGCCGCAACGAAGTACTCAGTTTCGTGCGCGAAGGGCTGCGTGACCTGTCGATCTCCCGCACCAGTTTCTCTTGGGGGATCCCGGTTCCCGGTGACGACAAGCATGTCATTTATGTGTGGTTTGACGCGTTGAACAACTACATCACCGCTCTGGGTTACCCGGATGATAAACAGGGGACATTTGAAAAATTCTGGCCGTGCAGTGTCCATGTTATCGGCAAGGACATCCTGCGCTTCCACACCGTTTACTGGCCGACCTTCCTCATGGCTGCCGGTTTGCCTCTACCGGAAAAAGTGTTCGCCCACGGCTGGTGGACCGTCGAAGGTAAGAAGATGAGCAAAAGCCTGCAGAATGTCGTCGAGCCCAACATGCTTGTCGACACCTACGGCATTGATCCAATCCGTTATTTCCTGCTGCGTGAAGTGCCGTTCGGCCTCGACGGCGACTTCTCTCACTCGGCGCTGATCCACCGCATCAACTCGGATTTGGCCAATGACCTCGGCAACCTGGTCAGCCGTTCCACGGCCATGCTCAACAAGTATTTCGGTGGCACTCTGCCTGAGCCAACAGCAATGGCCGACATCGACCAACCGTTCATCGATCAATTCCCCGCCAAGCTGGAACTGATCGATAAACAAATGAATGATCTGGCCTTCAACAAGGCCCTGCTCAGCATCTGGGAGCTGATCAGTAGCGCCAACAAATACATCGACGACACAGCGCCCTGGGGTTTGGCAAAAGATGAAGCCCAAAAAGAACGTCTCGGCACGGTTATGTACAACCTGCTTGAAGCCGTACGTCTGATCGGCCTGATGGTGGCCCCATTCTTGCCGGATACAGGCAAGCGAATCATGGAGATTCTGGGTCAGGACAGCGACAATCTGATGCTTGATGGGCAGGATCAATGGGGTGGACTGCAAGCCGGTACGACCATTGAAAAAGCGCCGCCGATGTTTCCGCGGATTGAGGAAAACTAAAACTTAAATATGCTGCTGCGAGCAGGCTTACAGCCCTTATGACGGATTGCTCCGGCAAAGTTCATCCGTTTGCATTTTGGGTACGCACGTGACGTGGGCTTCCGCGCCCACACGTCGGGCCCCTTTTGCGTCGACAAAAGGGGCGCAAAATCGACTCCCGACCATTGCGCCCTGCGGGTTCCCTCACTGCATTCGCTTACGCTGTGATGTCGGCAAAACTCGCTGACGCTCAAACAGGTTGCCGACGATCATCACAGCGACGCTCTTTACGTTCGGCGCTGCTGAACGGGAGAGCTGAAGTGCTAAATAACACACAACTGTAGGGTGGGCACCGTCCCACCTGTTTAACCGGTGCCACACCAAAGATAGATAAAAACAAAAGTTTGTTATCAACGTTTTACGCCAGAGGTGATGAGAAGCAAGATTTGCCGAGCTAAAGGGAGGCAAGCTGAAGCGGTGGCGTAAAACGGAACAGACTCATTGTCGGTTAACCTAGGTCCAGGAGAAGTTCAGCCGGTTTTTGCATCCTTTTGAGCGGCCAGTCAAAAGGATGTCGCCTGCCGGGGCGAGTCCCGGCGACCTTGACTTAGCTCTTGACCTTAAGATTTTGCCCCAAAAACGATCCATCGTGTCGTAGCACAAAAACAACACGCCAACGTCTTATTTCTGGAGTTCCCATGTCTCACCCTTCCCTCGTTGATACCCACGCCCATCTGGACGGCAATCGTTTTGCTGAAGACCTTGAACAGGTCATTCAACGTGCCGATGATCAAGGGGTTCACTCCATCATTACCGTCGGCTGCGACCTCGAAAGTTCTCGTGCCAGCGTCGATCTGACAGAACGGTATCCAGGCATCTATGCCACGGTCGGTATCCACCCACACGACGCCGCCACCGTCACCCCGCAGTTGCTTGACGAACTGGCCCAACTGGCGACTGCAGACAAAGTAGTGGCCATCGGTGAAATCGGCCTCGACTACTATCGCAACCACTGCCCGCACGATCAGCAGCAAAAAGCCTTTCGCCAACAACTGGCCTTAGCACGCCAGAGCAAGCTGCCGGTGGTCATCCATGACCGCGATGCACATGATGACGTACTGGCCATCCTGCGCGAAGAAAAGGCCGAGGAGATCGGCGGTGTACTGCACTGCTTCAGTGGCGATATCGAAATGGCCAAAGCGTGCCTGGACCTCGGCTTCTACCTGTCATTTACCGGCACGATAACCTACCCGAAAAACGACGCTCTGCGTGAAGTGATCCGGCAAGTGCCGACAGAGCGCATCCTGGTCGAAACAGATTGTCCCTATCTTGCCGCCCAACCGTGGCGCGGCAAGCGCAATGAGCCGTCCTACGTTGTCAAAACCGCCGAAACAATTGCTGAGATCAAGGGGCTGACCCTGACCGATGTGGCGCGCATCACCAGCCTTAATGCGTTTGAGCTGTTCGGTGTCGGTGAAGTGGACCAGGCCAGTAAAATCGCGTATCGCATCCGCGACTCGCTGTATCTCAACATCACCAACCGCTGCAGCAACCGCTGTAGTTTCTGCGCCAAATTCCGCGACTTTCACGTCAAAGGCCATCAGCTCAAGCTCGACCATGAACCCGATTTTGATGAAGTGATTGCCGCCATTGGCGATCCGTCAGGTTATGAGGAGGTCGTCTTTTGTGGCTATGGCGAACCCCTACTGCGACTTGATCTGGTGAAAGAGGTGGCGACGTGGCTCAAACAACGCGGGATCAAGGTGCGCATCAACAGTGATGGCCAAGCCAACCTTGTCTATCAGCGCAATATTCTGCCGGAACTCGAAGACTTGGTTGATGAACTCAGTATCTCCCTCAACGCACCAAACACAGCCGATTACCAACGGATCTGCCAATCCTGTTTCGGCGATGAGGGGTACGACGGCGTCAAGGAATTCATTCGTCAGGCACCGACCTACATTCCCAAAGTGATTGCGTCAGCCGTCACGGTGCCCGGCATTGATATCAAGGCCTGTGAACAACTGGCCGAAGAATTGGGTGTGGAATTCCGCACCCGTATTTACAATGAAGTAGGCTAAGCGAACATTTTCCCCCTAAACTAACCTCACACCCCTTTTTCAGGAGGACCCCGAATGTCTCAAAGTCCCTGGGAACCCAAACAGGATCCATTGGAACAAGCTCTGAGAATGGCGGCCAAGAAAATCAAGACCAGCGGCGGCCCACCGAAAAAACTGATTATCGGCCTGGTTATTGTTTTTCTCGTCGTCATTGGCGGACAAAGCGCCTTTTACAAAGTTGATACCGAAGAGACCGGCGTGTTGTTGCGTCTGGGAAAATCGATCGGCACCGCCCCACCCGGTCTGCACATGAAACTGCCTTTCGGCATTGATCAGGTTTACCGGGTCAAAACCGGACGCGTTCTCAAAGAAGAGTTCGGCTTTCGCACTGAGCAAGCCGGTATACGCACCACTTACAGCAATCGCGATTACAGTGAAGAATCCTTGACACTGACCGGCGATCTGAACGTCAGTGATGTGGAATGGATTGTCCAGTATCAGATCGTAGATCCGGAAAAATACCTGTTCAACATTGCCGATCCCCGTGCCACGATCCGCGATCTGTCCGAAGCCGAGGTGCGCCGCATCATCGGCAACTCCAATGTCACTCAGGTGTTGACCACAGAGCGTGCCTACCTGGCCATGGCCGTTGAAAAGGGGCTGCAGGACATCCTCAACAGCTATAACATTGGTATCCGTGTCGTCACCGTTAAATTCCAAGACGTTAACCCGCCAGATCAAGTCAAAGCGGCGTTTAACGAGGTCAACGAAGCCGAGCAACAAAAAGAGAGCCTGATTTTCCAGGCACGGGAGCAATACAACCGTGAAGTCCCTAAAGCCCGTGGTGTGGCGCGTAGCCGCATTCTCGAAGCCGAAGGTTACGCTCTTGAACGCATCAACAGCGCCAAGGGCGAAGCAGAGCGTTTTAATTCTCTGGTGGCTGAATACCGCAAAGCCCCCAAAGTCACTAAACAACGCTTGTTTCTGGAAACCATGGATAAGATTCTTCCCAAGGTCGATGAAATTTATGTGGTTGACGACAAGAGCGGCGGCATCCTTCCCCTGCTTCCATTGGGCAAACAAAACATGAATGGAGGTGCCAAATGAAGCGTCTGATCATCCCCATCATTGTTCTTGTGGTTCTGGTCGCCCAAAGTGCCTTTTTCGTTGTCAATGAAGCCGAGCAAGCCCTGGTCACCGAATTCGGTAAACCGGTGGGTGAGGTACGTAATGCCGGGATTCATTTTAAAATTCCGGTGATCCAGGAAGTGCATCGTTTTTCCAAACGGATCCTTAACTGGGATGCCGATCCCAACCAGATTCCCACCAGCGACAAAAAATACATCTGGGTCGATACCACCGCCCGCTGGCGGATTGTCGATCCGTTGCGGTTCTTTACCACGGTTGCCACCGAACGCGGCGCCCAGAGTCGCCTCGACGATATCATTGATTCGGTTGTGCGTGACGCAGTATCCGGTCACCTGCTGGTGGAACTGGTTCGCGGAGATGATTATCAGCCACCAGAGGACCTTACCGATAACATTGTCGAAACCGCTCAGGTAAACCGAGAACTGGTGGGACGTGAAGATATTCTCGCGAACATCCTCGCCCAGGCCAAGCTGAGTACACCGGAATACGGCATTGAACTGATCGACGTTCAAATCAAGCGAATTAACTACGTCGAACAGGTGCGTAAGCGCGTGTATGAGCGGATGATCTCCGAACGTAAAAAAGTCGCTGCCCAGTACCGCTCTGAAGGTGAAGGCGAGAAAGCAGACATCCTCGGTCAGATGGATAAAGAACTGAAAAAAATCAGCTCCGAATCATACCGCAAGGCCGTGGAAATCCGAGGGCATGGCGATGCGCAGGCGACAACAATCTATGCGGCGGCTTATAACCAGGAACCAGACTTTTACCGCTTCCTGCGCACCCTGGAGTCGTACCAGAAGACAGTCAATAAAAACAACCGCTTGATTCTGTCAACCGACAGTGCTTACTACAAACTACTTAACGAAAAACGTTAAAATCAGCGGGGGCATCGTTCGCGACGCCCCCGCTACTCATCAGTGTGGAGAGTCCCATGCGTAGCCTCATCTCATTATCGATTCTGCTGCTTGCCATGCTTGGCCTCGGTGGCTGTCAGTCCGTGCCCACGGATGCGGAGATCCAGATCCAGGTGGCCAAACAAGTCCTGAGTCATAACAACGAAAAGATTTTCAGTCTGGAAAACTTCCACAAGGTCAACGGTCTCAGTGTTGACAAGCAAACCTACATTGCCGAAGTGGAATACGACTTGGTCTTCCGGAAAGGACTCGAAGAGTTATCGGCAGAACTCAACCGCGCCAGCAACGACAACCCGCTGGCAGCATTCGGCTCCGGTATGGAACTGCTGACACAACTGATGAAGTACGGTCAGTTCAAAGCGGGAGACCGGATTCCCCATCATGAGAAATTTAAACTGATCAAAACGGAACAAGGCTGGCGCATGGCTGCCGATTTTAACCTGTAAGCCATCATAAGGAGAACACTGTGACCCGCGTATCGGTAACTCTGGTGTTGTTGGCGCTCCTCTCACTCCCGTCCCTGTCGCAGGCTGAAGAAAGCGTGTGGAACAAGGCTCATTGGGCCGCCACCGCCAATCTGGCTAACAGCTATTCTCCCGGCAATGAAATTCAGTTTGGTCAACTGGGTCTGAGTGCGGAATGGAATTATGCTCAAATCTGGGCACATCGTGCCCCGCAAAAGCTAAAATTCAAACTCGAAGGAGCTGCGGGACTGGCCTCAACGCCACATTGTCGGGCCATCATCAGCGCCAACATGCTGGCGGTCTATCCTCTGGAGCCGCTGACCTGCTGTGGGCTAAGGCCATTTATTGAAGCTGGTATCGGTCTGATCTACACCGACTATCAGATTGAAGATCAGGGCCTGCGTATCAACTTCAACCCACTACTCGGTATCGGCGGTGAATTTTCCTCTTTAAACGGTCAGCGCTGGTTTGTCTCAGCACGTCTACATCATGTGTCCAATGGTGAACTGCACCGCGATAATCACGGCATCAACTCAGTTATGTTTCAAGTCGGTCGTTATTTTTAACCTGAAGAGAAAAACACCAACGAAAACAGATCCGTTATCACCTGCTCACTGGCATCATCAACAAAATCGGCTATGCTGTAAGTTATGATGATCACACTGGAAAGCTCGTCGCTTCAGCCACTGGAAACCTACACCCTGGCGTTGCTGCTCGGCGCTCTGATGGGCTTGGAACGCGAACGCAGCGAAAGCGGCTTTGCCGGATTGCGCACTTTTATCCTGGTGACTCTGTTCGGCAGCCTGTGCGGCAATATTTCTGCAGAATCCGGTGGCGAATGGATCATGGTGGTTGGCCTGGCCACCATTGCCGCTCAGGGGATGATGGGCCATATTGTGCGCCTTAAACAACACACATCGTCCGGGATGACCACGGCAATCGCCATGCTCATTGCCTATCTGGTCGGCATCCTGCTGACATTGGGGCACACCGTGACCTCCATCAGCCTAAGTCTGGCCACAACCCTGATTCTGTATTTCAAGCCGCAGATGCACGCTTTTTCCCGCCGCCTGCAACAGCGTGACCTATACGCCATTTTTCAGTTCATTCTGGTGGCGTTCATTATTTTACCGGTATTGCCGAATCAGAACTTCGGCCCCTATGCGGCTCTGAACCCTTACAATATCTGGCTGATGGTGGTATTGATCAGTGCGATTAACCTAGTCGGCTACATCACCTTGAAACTGGTTGGGCAGCGCTGGGGCAGCCCGGTTCTTGGTATCCTCGGGGGCATCGTTTCCAGTACCGCGACCACCCTGACCTTCAGCCGCCAGTCCTCATCTATCAGGAATATCTCCCGAACCGCAACCATCGTGGTCGCTTTGGCGTCCACCGTTGTTCTGGTGCGTATCACCGCGTTTATCTATCTGATCAATCCGGAGTTAATGCAACATCTGTGGTTGCCGATGGGCGGTATGTTCATTGGCGGCTTGGTTCCTATTGTTTTTTACTGGCGTCACAGCACGTGCGAGGACGCCCTGCATATGGAAAGCCGCAATCCGGCCGAACTCTCTCAAGCGTTACTGTTTGGATTGCTTTATGCGGGAGTGTTGCTGGCGGTTTCATTTGCCAAACAACATCTGGGGACCCAAGGGGTTTATCTGGTGGCATTTATTTCCGGCTTTACCGATGTGGATGCCATCACGCTGACAAACGCCCGTTTATCAGTGATGGGCGATCTGGAACAGGTTCAGGCAGCCAACAGTATCCTTATTGCCATGTTGGCTAACCTGATGTTCAAACTGGGCATGGTCGCGGCACTGGGAACACGACAAATGTTACGGGCGACTGCACTGTGTTTTACTTGTCTGGCTGTGCCCGCAGTTCTGATCTTTGTGTGAGTTACACGACAGCAAGCTCTTCCGGACAACGTGTCAGGACCTCGACACCGTCAGCCGTAACCAGATAGGTGTTTTCAATACCAAGTGCACCAAGTTCGGGATAAACCAGCTTCGGTTCAAAGGCAAAAGTCATCCCCTCTTCAAGCAGATCGTCATTGAATCCTTTCGCAATAAACGGAAATTCATCGATCTCGGTACCAATGCCATGTCCGATAAAACCAACTTGGGCTCCCGCACTGCCCATAAAGGCGTCCTTGTGCCCCATCTCACACGCCAGAGCCAGGCAGGAATCATAGATATGCCCCCAGGACACACCCGGCCTGGCAATCTTCTCCATGTGCCAGAGAATTTCCACCATATCCTCATAGCCCTGCCGCAATTCATCCGCTAAACCGCCAAGGCACAGGGTCCGTGTCTGATCACAGAGATAGCCCTGATACGCCCCAAGAAAGTCAATAATCACCGGCTCATTGGCTTGAATCACCCGTTGTCCGGCACCTTGAGCAACCGCAGGTGTCAGGCCGGTACCACCTAACGGTGTATCGCAAAACGTCGGATGGGCCCCGGCAGCGCCAGACAGCACATGACCGCCATAAAACTCACCATTGAACGCCCGCATACGAGTCATACCCTGATGCCCGGCCAGGCGGGCCGCCAACTCAAGGTGGGCAGACAATTCCAGTTCACTGATCCCTTCGCGAAGTGTATTTTTAGCCGCTTCATACACTACAGCCAACTGATCCGCAGCCTTGCGCATTCGCCCCAATTCAAAGGGCGACTTGATCATACGCACGCGTCGCAACAAAGGCGTAACGTCTTTGACCGCCACCTCGGCAAAGGAACGTTTTAATCGTTCATAAAAAGTGACCGGCAAAACATCCAGTTCAAACCCCAAAGTCTCGGGAGTCATACCGA
The DNA here is from genome assembly GCF_000167355.1 of Desulfuromonas acetoxidans DSM 684. Classification (NCBI taxonomy): domain Bacteria; kingdom Pseudomonadati; phylum Thermodesulfobacteriota; class Desulfuromonadia; order Desulfuromonadales; family Desulfuromonadaceae; genus Desulfuromonas; species Desulfuromonas acetoxidans. Next base: position 83,620 of record NZ_AAEW02000015.1, on the reverse strand, counting down.
ATTGCTCGCGGACAAAGTCGGCCAGTTGGCGCGGACTTGGAGCAGCAACCACCTGGGACAACGCTGACTCAAGACGTGCTCGGTCCAGATCACGACGGACACAATAAACCGGCTCCCCCGAACAGGGGACGAATAACATCCCCTGCTGAATGGAACCGGTCAGGTAAAACAGATCGGCATTTTGAACAATAATGGCCATGTCAATCTGCTGCGCGGTCAAGTGGCGTTGAAACACCTGACAGCGGCGAAGCAGTTCATCCTGTGGCGTTTTCCAATCGTCAGAATACATTAAGCTGTCTCAACACCTTCGTCATCTTCAAGATGCAGATCCTTAATCGCCATCTCACGCAGCTTGAATTTTTGAATTTTACCGCTGGCCGTCATCGGATACTCATCAACAAACTTGATATAGCGAGGAATCTTGTAGTTGGCGATACGACCGGTACAAAATGTCTTCACTTCATCCTCAGTCAATGACACACCGTCCTTGATCTTGATCGCGGCCATGACCTGCTCACCGTACTTGCGGTCAGGAACACCATAGACCTGAACATCGGAAACTGCCGGATGGGTGTAGAGAAATTCTTCGATTTCACGCGGATAGATGTTTTCACCACCGCGAATGATCATGTTTTTGATGCGACCGGTAATCTTACAATAGCCGTTTTCATCCATCACCGCCAGGTCACCGGTATGTAACCAGTTGTCTTCATCAATGGCCAAAGCCGTGGCCTCAGGCATTTTATAATAGCCCTTCATGACCAGATAACCGCGAGTACACAATTCGCCTTGTTTTCCAGCAGGCAGGGCTTCACCGGTTTCGATATCGACAATTTTCACTTCAACATCAGGTAACGCACGCCCTACCGTAGAAACCCGTAATTCAATCGGATCATCGGTACGGGTCTGGGTGATGACGGGGGAAGCCTCAGTCTGACCGTAGGCAATGGTAATCTCTGATGCATTCATGTCACGAATAACCCGCTTCATCACCTCAATCGGACAGGGGGATCCAGCCATGATGCCACTACGCAATGTACTCAGATCGTATTTGCCGAAATTCGGATGTTCCAGCTCGGCGATAAACATGGTCGGGACACCATGAACTGCCGTACATTTTTCCATTTCAATGGTCTTAAGGACCTCCTCGGGAACAAATGTTTCCACCGGAACCATTGTTGAGCCATGGGTCACACAGGCCATGACACCAAGCACACAGCCAAAGCAGTGGAAAAAAGGCACCGGGATACACAACCGGTCCTTTTCGGTAAAACGCATACACTCACCGATATTGAAACCGTTATTGACAATATTGTGGTGCGTCAGCATTACCCCTTTCGGAAAGCCAGTCGTTCCGGAGGTGTACTGCATGTTAATCACTTCATGCTCATCGAGGGTGGCCTTCACCGCATCAAGCTGCTGCTCTGACACCTGATCCGCCAAGCCTTCAAGATCACTGAAATTCGTCATGCCGGCCGGGGTTTCTTCACCAATAAACACGACATTTTTCAGGAAAGGCAATTTTTCGCTGTTCAGTTCACCGACGGCGGATGATTTCACTTCTGGCACCACGTCATAAACCGTGTCGACGTAATCGGTATCTTTGAACCCCTGGACCAGAAACAACGTTGTTGAATCCGACTGCTCAAGGATATATTCAAGCTCAGCAGAGCGGTAGCTGGTGTTAACAGTGACCAGAACAGCACCAATTTTGGCCGAAGCAAACTGCAAAATCACCCACTCAGGAACATTGGTTGCCCAGATCGACAAATGGTCACCTTTTTTCACTCCCATGGACAACAAACCACGGGCGACCCGGTCACATAACGCATTGAATTGCGCATAGTTATAGCGTAAATTGCGATCAGGGTAGACCAGAGCATCGTTTTCAGGAAAACGACGCGCCATCTCTTCAACCAATCCTCCAACAGTAAAATGCAGAGCTTCAGACATAAAAAACTTTCCTTCCAAAATAGCCCTGTTCCGCCACAGCAAACAGGAGTTTATTTCCAACAAACATCAATAGATTAAGGGGTTTTCCTGAATAACATAGGGGTCAAGTTCAGTCAAACCAAAAAAACGGTCGATTAAAATACACCTGATATGGAAAAAAATATCACCGTTTTTTAGTTGCTAACATGCGGCGGCAGGCATTGGTGATAGCAGAGGAAACATTGCGGCTTTTAGCCAGTTTTTGGATATCCTTCTCATGCAACGTATTAAGCAGACGCATCGCAGTCGACACAGGGGTGCGAGGATGTATGACCAGAGCATGGCGAATACCATAATTTTTCATCCACTCCCGTTCGAGAAGGATCAGGCGGATGATCTCTTCACTGGCACTGCGGTTCTGAGCCTGAAACAACACCTCGCCCTCGGTAATACGTGGATTTTTCAACACGGCACCACTGACCAGTTTGTTGCTGTCTTTGATCAAAATGGTGCGCCACTCCTTGTCACCGGTCATGGCGTATTTGATTTTTTCGGAAATATCCAGCTCGAGAACCATCTGCTGTTTGGTCACATTTCTGGTCTCTTCAAAATCGTCGCTGTAATCTTCCTCTTCGACAGATTCTTCCGAATCTGAATCGTCTAGGTCTTCATCAGCTTTGTCCTCAACCTTTTGAGCAGGGACTGCCAACAGCTCTTTCATCTGCTTACTGGCTTGGTTGTTGTCAAGAATCGCTTCACACACGTCGCGCGGAAAATTTCGGACAAATTTATCATCACAAAAATAATCCAGCACCTCGTAGTTACAGTGTCTGAACACATATTTCCAAGTACTGTTTTCCACGGCTGGATTGGTTCGGATCAAAATCAATGTGCCAAGATCATGCATTCTTACTTTAGCCAGAAAGTCGAGGACTTTCGGATGCTGATGGGGGTCTTCCAAAACAGGTTTCAGAGCGTTGTTGGAACTATTTTTCAATGCCTCCATTGCGGCATTTTTTAATTCCGCGTTGCCCTGTGAGTACAGTAATAACTGGGCATGAACCTGGTCAATGATCGACAACTGCAAGCCACCACGGGCAGCTTTCAATTTGACGCTGTGCGGTGTTTCCGGGGAAAGTAATCGAACGACTTCAGCAGAGACCTGAAGTCGTTCGGTTTTTTGTGCGGGGTGTTCTGTCAAATCTTATCCTTTATGCATCATTGCGTGCAGCCAATATCTTGGCGGTTAAATGGGAAGGAACTTCCTCATAGTGGGAGAACTCCATGGTAAATAAACCACGGTCTGACGTCATGGAACGCAGCTCCGGCGCATAGCGCAACACTTCGGCCATGGGGACCTGCACCGCCACAGCCTGGCTGCCCGCCTGCGGTTCGACACCAAGCACTTTGCCACGCCGGGAGTTCATGTCACCAATCACATCGCCGACGCAGTCGTCCGGCACCACAACTTCCATCTTCATCACCGGTTCGAGCAACACGGGTCGGGCTTGCTCCATCCCTTTTTTGAACCCCATGGATCCGGCAATTTTAAACGCCATCTCCGAGGAATCCACCGAGTGGTGAGAACCATCATACAGGGTCACTTTGACATCAACGACCGGATAGCCACCGAGAGTGCCCTTACCCATGGCTTCTTCTATCCCTTTACTCACCGCAGGAATATACTGACGCGGCACCACGCCACCGACGATCTTATCGACAAACTCATAACCGCCGCCGGCATGCAACGGCTCAATCTCAAGCCAGACATCAGCATACTGCCCACGCCCGCCGGATTGCTTCTTATATTTATTCTGCAGCTTGGTGTTGCCTTTGATGGTTTCACGATACGGCACTTTGGGCAGCTCCAATTCAACATCGACACCATACTTACGCTTGAGCTTTTCAACGGCCACTTCAATATGCACCTGCCCCATACCGGACAGAATCATCTCATGGGTCTGTTCATCACGGGAGATCTTCAGGGTGGGATCTTCCTCGATCAAGCGCTGTAAACCGGTATTGATCTTATCTTCATCGCTTTTACTGCACGCCTTGATCGCAAAAGAGATCACCGGCTGAAGCTGCAACAGACTTTCATAAATGATCGGTTGATCTTCCTGGCACAGGGTATCGCCGGTTGCCGTCGCTTTGAGTTTGGCCACAGCGACAATATCACCGGCCACGGCCTGATCAATCGCGACCTGCTTTTTCCCCTCCAGTTGATAGAGCTGGCCAATCCGCTCTGTCTCCTCCTTGGTGGAATTGTACACGCTTGAATCGGAATTCAGCACCCCGGAATACACCCGGAACAACGACAGCTTGCCGGTAAATGGATCGTTGAAGGTTTTAAACACCATCGCTGAAAACGGATCGTCTTCACTGGGCTGGCGTTCAACAATCTCTTCGCTGCCGGGCACGGTCCCCATCTGCACCCCTTTATCCAAAGGTGACGGCAGACAGTGCACCACATAGTCGAGCAACTGACGCACGCCGATATTGGCCGTAGCACTCCCACACAGTACCGGGGTAAACACACCGGTCAGAGTCCCTTCGCGCAAGCCGTGAAGAATCTCCTCAATCGAAAGATCTTCCTCTTCGAGATATTTCTCCATCAGAGCATCGTCGGCATCGGCAACCGCCTCAAGCAGCACAGTGCGCAGGCGTTGAGCCTCATCCAGATATTCGGCAGGGATCTCCTCTTCGTTGTAGGTGCCCTTTTCATCAAACTGAAAAATCCGGGCTTTCATGGTCACCAGGTCGATGATGCCACGAAAATCAGCTTCCTGGCCGATGGGCATGTTGACCAGAACGCCACGGCTGCCGAGCATTTTTTCCATATCGTCAACAGCGCGCAAAAAGTCGGCGCGTTCACGATCCATTTTATTGACAAAGGCGATGAGCGGAACTTCAAATTCCTGACTCCATCCCCAGATTTTTTGTGTTTGGGCTTTGACGCCGGAGATCGCGGAAACGATCAGAATCCCACCGCCAAGAATGCGCAGGCAATTGCGCGTACCATGAAGAAAGTTGGAATAACCGGGAGTGTCAACGAGGTGAAGGCTGTGATTTTGCCATTCGCAATGATTAAGGCTGGAACTGATGGTGATCTGACGTTTAATTTCCTCGGGTTCAAAATCCATGGTGGAGCTACCGTCATCGACCTTCCCCAGACGATCGGTCATGCCGGTGTTAAACAGCATCGCCTCAACCAGGGAGGTCTTTCCCGCCCCTCCATGAGCCACAATTCCCAAGTTTCTCAAGTTCGCAGTGTCGTACTTTCCCATGATTACCCCTTTCATGACAGCGGTTAGAGGATGACATCACAAAGACTACAAGACAGGTACACATTCTTGAGTTTACACGCTTTTTCGGAAATTAAAACGGTCGTTAAATAATTGTAACTATTCAGTTCGTCTCTACCTCATGTTTAAGTAGTCATACGTCTATGATGGAGCAACCGACCAAAACTCTTCAGTTATTCTGATTCAGTTGATAAATGAGCAGCAGACCATCCAACGTCAACAGACCATCCACCTCATCAATGGTTTCTGAAGCCTCGGCTATCCGCTCAGCCAAACCACCGGTGGCAACAACCAGAGGATCGCCGCCCACCTCCTGCCTCATGCGTTGGACAATGCCATCAACCAGCCCCGCATAACCGAATAACAAGCCTGATTGAATGCTATTGACAGTATTTTTTGCCACTACCAGCGGCGGTCGACTGATTTCAACACGCGGCAGTTTACTGGCATGCTCATGCAAGGCATCGGCGGAAATCCCCAAACCCGGAGCAATCGCACCACCCTGATATTCCCCCTTATCACAAATGTAATCAAACGTTGTTGCGGTACCGAAATCGACCACAATGAGACTACGCTTGAACTTGGCGTAAGCGGCGACAGCATTGACAATCCGATCCGCCCCCACCTCTTTGGGATTATCGTATTTAATGGCCATACCGGTTTTCAGCCCCGGTCCGACCACGTAAGCTTCAGTATTGAGATAACTGCGACACATTCGTGTCAGGGCATCCAGCATGGGCGGGACCACACAGGAGACGATCACCGCCTTAACCATGGACAATTGCAACTCCTTGAAGGTCAGCAGGTCGTTGAGCAGCATGGCGTACTCATCATCGGTGCGCGATTTATCGGTACGGATGCGCCAACTGTGCAGAAGCTGCTGCTCCTGATACAGACCAAGCACCGTATTGGTATTTCCAACATCAACCACCAATAACATGGTCATCGTTCTCCTTCATACCGTCGACAGCATCTACCGACGGAGTCTCTACTCAATCGGCAACGCTCACGTCACCGGCATAAATAACCTGTTGCCCGCCCTGCTCCAGATCCAGTAGCAATGCACCATCGTCAGCTAGACCGGCGACCATACCGGTAAAAACATCCGCCCCACAATCAACCTCAACCTTGTGGCCCTGCAAATAAAACAACGCCTCCCAGGCCAACCTGATCGGCACAAAACCCTGCTGCTGGTACAGCGGATAGAGGCGGTCCAACTGGCGATAAAGTTCCTGAGCAAAAGCCACGCGACTCACGGTTTGTCCTGTTTCCAACAACACGGAAGTAGCCGGACGGCGCAGATCATCGGGAAACTGCTCACGGCTCATATTCAGGTTGGCCCCAATACCGAGCACCACGTGATGCACGCCTTCCGTCTCAGCGCTGAGTTCATTGAGCAAACCGGCAATTTTACAGCCATTGACAAGGATATCGTTGGGCCATTTCACCTGCACCTCAATCCCGGCTACCGCTTCAAAAGCACGGGCTGTGGCAACGGCAGAGAGAAAGGTCAGTTGTGCAGCCTGAATCGGCGCCATGTCCGGTCGTAAAATGATTGACGTGTACAGATTGACACCTGCCGGGGAACTCCAGCGACGTCCCATGCGACCACGGCCACCGTTCTGGCAGTCGGCAATGACCACGGTGCCCTCTTGCGCACCCTGTTCGGCCAGTTCCATGGCCCGCAGATTGGTCGAATCCGTTTCAGCAAAATACTCAACCCGGTGGCCAATACTGATGGTTTCCAAACCAGACTGCACAGCGGCGGGCAGTAACAGATCCGCCTGAGTGGTCAAACGGTAGCCACGCGACGGCACCGCATCAATTTGATAGCCCAGAGTACGCAACTGGCGAATATGTTTCCATACCGCCGCCCGACTGATGCCAAGGCGTTGACTGAGATCCTCCCCAGACAGTATCACCTCGGGATCGGCCAGAAACTGCTCGAGAATCTGCTGACGCATCGTGTGTTCCGCCACAACTGCTCCCTATTCAAACAACATCGAGATATCGACAGCGCAACTCGAATGGGTCAAAGCACCGACAGAGATCAGGTTGACGCCGGTTTTAGCAATATCAGTCACCGTATCGAGGTTCACACCACCCGAGGCTTCCGTAACGGCACGCGTACCGATCAGACCCACGGCGTCACGCAGCATATCGAGACTCATGTTATCAAGCATGATGATGTCAGCCCCAGCGTCGAGAGCTTCCTGGACATCTTGCAGCGATTCCGTCTCCACCTCAATTTTCAGCGTATGAGGCGCCCGATTGCGCGCACCTTCAATCGCCGCCGTAATACCACCTGCCGCAGCAATATGGTTTTCTTTGATCAGTACGCCGTCATAGAGAGATGTCCGATGGTTCTGGCCTCCGCCCATACGTACCGAGTATTTGTCCAAAACTCGCAGCCCGGGCATGGTTTTGCGGGTATCGACGATGATGGCATCGGTTCCGGCCACAGCCGCAACAAATGCTGCCGTGTGGCTGGCAATACCACTCATACGCTGCATCAGGTTCAACGCCACCCGCTCACCCTGCAGCAGAGTATGGGCATCGCCCTTGATCCAGGCCAGCACATCGCCACGAGCAATCTTTTCGCCGTCCTGCTTCAGCGCTTCAAAAGAAACGGTGCCATCCAACAGCGTAAACACGCGCTCGACAACCTCCATCCCTGCCAAAACAAAATCCTCCTTGGCCACCAATTGCGCACGGCTCGGTGTGCCTTTGGGAACCGTGGATAAGGTGGTGATATCGCCGGAGCCAATATCCTCAGTCAGGGCCATTTGTATAATTCGATCAATTTCAAACACGAGACAATCTCCATAACTTATTGAAAATTCGGTTTTTATACCACACTTTCACCATCTGTCGCAATTGTAAAACCCGACAAGCAAAGGCGCTAAAAAGGATGATGGAACCCTCAGAATATGATAAATGTAAGCGGATTGCTAAACAAAACAACACCGGAGGATACTCGTGAAATCAAAAACCATGATACCTGTTTCTCTTTGGACCATAATCGGCCTGTTCGCACTGCTGTCAACCAGCGGCTGCGTATCAAAAGCCACCTATCAGCAACAATTGGATCAGAACCAGACGCTGCAGACCGATCTATATGGCACCACCGAAAAGCTCAACAACCTGCAAGCTCGTTACGACATCGTGGAACAGCAGCTTGAAGATGCCATGGCGCAAAACAGGGCGCTTAACGATCAGAACATTGCAGCCATGGCCGAAATCGACCGGCTGAAAAACATCTTTCAAGCGCGTAGCCAACAGCAACAGGAACAACTCAGCGCACTTGAGCAACAGCAACAGGAACTCGAAGCCCAGCAAGAACAGCAACAGCAACGCTATCAGCAATTACTCGACAATAAACAGCAACTGGAACAGGAACTCGAACGTGAGCGCATTGCCCGCGAAGCACGTCTGGCCAAGATGGCCAACACCTACAACTCTCTGGTGGCCAATCTGGAGCAGGAGATTGAGCGCGGTGAGATCACCATCAACAAGCTCAAAGACAAGCTGACCGTCAACCTGGTGGAAAAGATTCTCTTCCCATCCGGTTCTGCGGACCTCACTCCGGCCGGGATTAAGGTGATCCGTCAAGTGGGTGACATCCTCAAGGAGGTTGACGACAAAGATATCCGCGTCGAAGGCCACACCGACAACCTCGGCATCAGCAAGGCGCTGCAAGCCAAGTTCCCCAGCAACTGGGAGCTGTCCGCTGCCCGTGCCGCCAATGTGGTTCGCGTTCTACAACGGGAGGTCGGCATCCCCGGCGAAAAGCTGGAGATCGGCGCATACGGTCCCTTCCATCCCGTCTCCAGCAACGATACGCCTGAAGGCCGCGCCCAGAATCGGCGCATCCAGATCGTTCTGGTTCCTCCTGCACAAGCGTAATTCATTTTTTCGACCAAGGCCCCTGACATGACAACATTTCAGGGGCTTTTTAACGTCTGCGCTGTTCAAATTGCTTTTCCCGACATGACAACACCTGTTTAATCTTCTATAAAATTCTTTTATTTGCTGCCTTTATTTCCTGTTATCCTCAATAGATAAATTGTCATTTTATAAAAAAGGGGGGCAAAAATATGAAGCAACGCTTTTCAACGCTGATCGGAGTTGTGATTCTGCTCATCATCACAATGCAACCAACTGCGCAGTGCGAGGAATTAAAGGGAAAAATAACCAACGTCTCGGGCAATGCCATCCATATCAGCCTCGAACAAAAACTCCTGCCACAACTTGGCGACAAGGTCACAGTTTTTGAATCCGTGCCCGGAATCGGGTTAATTCCTCTGGAGGGAACGTGGACTATTTCCACAGCGACTCCAGATCACGTTGTCGCCACCGGCGCCACAAAGAGCACCCCATTTGTCGATCAAGTCGTCTCAGTCAACTCCCCTCAGCCACAACATGAAGACCCGTCCTACACAAAAGCTGACACCCTTTATCAACAAGGGCTGGCGTACTTTGAGGGCAACGACGATATCACACAGGATTTGGCAAAAGCCTTTGATCTCTTTTCACAAGCCGCACACCTTGGCCATGCCAAGGCGCAGTTCAAAGTCGGCTATTGTTATTATTTCGCAAAACATGTCGCCAAAAATCCCGCCCTGGCCGCCCAATGGTTTCAGAAATCCGCCAATCAGGGCTACGCACCCGCCCAAGCCAATATGGGGTCTTTGTACAGCAAAGGAATTGGCGTCCCGCGCGACCCAACCATGGCATTCGAGTGGTTTAAAAAGGCCGCCGACCAAGGCCATCCCAGAGGACAAAACGGACTCGGCCACCTCTATCAAACCGGTAAAGGTGTGAAAAAGAACCATCAACTCGCATTCTCATGGATTCGCAAAGCAGCGTTACAAAACCTTAAAGACGCACAATACAATTTGGGACTGTATTACTATTCCGGCTGGGGCATCGAAAAAGATCTGAGCGAAGGAACAAAATGGTATCGCAAAGCTGCCGAGCAAGGGGATGTCAAAGGGATGCGCAAAATGGGAGCTGCCTATTACTGGGGGCATGGTGTAGCACAGGACTATCGACAAGCCCTCTCCTGGTACCGCAAGGCAGCAGCTCAAAAAGACCTGCCTTCCTATTACGCTCTTGGCCGTCTCTATAAAGAAGGCAAAGGGGTGAACCGTAATACAACCACCGCGTACAACTGGTACTTAAAAGCTGCAGAACAGGGCCATGGCGACAGCCAGTTTCAGGTCGCGTCAGCATTATTTAACGGCAGGGGCGTGGCCAAAGACCGTCGCCAGGCTTACCAGTGGTATAAAAAAGCTGCCGAACAGGGCGATCGCTATGCCCAGTTTTCTGTAGGTCTTTACTATGAATCCGGCCTGGGTGGCATCCCTGAAAGTCGCCAAGACGCTCTTACCTGGTACCGAAAAGCGGCTGACCAGGGTCATGAAAAAGCCCGCCAAAAAGTCGCCGAACTGACACCTGATCCTATTCCGCAACAAGCGCAACAGTACCTACAGCAATTACAATCCACCGACGGCCGCACACAACAACGGGCTGCCAAGGAACTTTATCAATCCACGTATAAAAACAATCGTGCCGTACTTGACCAAGTCAAAGAGCTGCTGTTGTCCGGTTGTACCACCAACTTGCGCGATGGCCATCATATTGATGCCATGGCCTGGCTGTGCAATATTCTCGGTACTTCCGGTGATCCGCGTTACCGCCAACCTCTGCTTGACATATTAAAAACGAGGACCCATAAAAAAATCAAAAAATATGCCCAAAGCAATGCAAGAAAATTAGGCCGTTAACGTATTAACCTCTGAAAAAATAAAAAATCAATCCCGGCTCAAGCTCTCCAAATAATTAGGAGAGTCAGCTTGGTATGTCCGATACGAGCCAGAACGATTTTTTGAACCCTTTGAAGGATTTTTAGACTTGTGCGAAGACACGCTTTGGCTCAAAGCACTATGAACCGCTGACCCAAAGATCTGCGCCATGCCCTCATGAAAGCGGTCATGCTGTTGCTTACGTTGTTCTGCGCGTTTTTCCACTTCTGTGGCCATGCCCAGATAATCGGCATAAAATGAGCAGCTTTTTGACTGCGCCAGAATGCCTTTAAATCGGTCCCAATTGTAAACACGCAGAGCACTGTCCATGGCCACCAATTGTTCCTGACAAAACTGCGATTGTTCCTTGTGACGTTCAAGCTGGTTTATCGCGGCCAATTCACTGTCATGAAACGCACAATCCTGAGACTGAGTGAGAATTTCGCGACAACGATCATAATTTTTGACCTGATATGCTGCGTAAAAGGCGTGTTGATTTGTTTTGCATCGATCACTTTTTTCACAGCTAGCAAACAAAGTCAGGACGACATCTCCCCCTTGAGATGAAACGGGCTTTCCAGCCACCAGACTTTGTTTCTGGACAGTCCTTACTTTGTCCGTCGACAACGCCGCATTACCGGGCACTGTTGTAACCCGCAGCCCGGCAGCCTCCATCTGTAACGTCGCTTCAAGTTTGCCCAATCCCACAACAGCAGGAACGGTTTCGCCCTGATAACGTCCATAGAGCGATAAAGACACGCTCTGTCCAACAGCCACAGGCTTCTCCGGCTCAGGTTTCTGGGCAAACACCTTATATTCACTGTCCGGATCAGGTGCCTCTTTTCCGACCTGAGCCGCAACCGTCAGACCGGCGGCTTCAAGGACATCGCGTGCTTTCTGGGCTTTCAAGCCGATGACGCCGGGCATGTCAATGGTGATCTCACTGTAAACCAGGGCAATCACAGTGACAAATGAGCCGACAGGATAAGCACTTTTAGCACTGGGCATCTGGCTGTAAACCTTACCGACCAACTCCTGCCGTGGGGCCGCCTGTTCCTCAACAACCTTGGCGGTAAATCCGGCTCCTCGAATGAGCCCTTCAGCATCCTTTTTGCTCTTACCGGCAACATCCGGCACGATCAGCATACCGTTAACTGAATTGATTTCATCAAGGACCTGCTGTTTATGGCGTTCCATGCGCTCGCTATTGCGTTGGTCGCGAATTTGCTGCGCCTGTTCATGGAGCTCATCCGTGTCGATGTACCCGGTTGAAGACAGATGACCATGGCCATAAACGAGATTAAAATCTGTCCGGATGCGCCGACGCTTCGTTTCACCCTCTTCCTGCCAGGCTTGATACTGTTTTGAAATATGATCGCCCACTTTCTCCACATTCGGCGCAATATACTCGTTGTACGCCACAGACGAACCGATCGCGCCTACGACGGCACCCGTGGTAGCGCCAACAGCAGCGCCCACCGGTGCCCCGACCGGCCCGCCAATAAGCGCACCGACAAAGGTTCCGGCCTCTGCCCCGGCAGCGGCCCCAGCCGCAGCGCTGGCACCGGCAAGAGCACCGGAAGCAGTGGCATTGCCAACCGCCTCAGCAACCCCGACAACATCTCCTCCGGACAACGCACCGGCAACGGAGGCCAGAGTGCCGGCTTTATCCAGAGCGTCCAGTTTGTCGGCGACTGCGGTGAAGTTTTTGCCCCCCTTTTGCAAAATCTCAACAGCACCCTTCTTATCGGTTTTGAAAACCTGCTTGATGATCTTGATCTGCCGACCGCGATTGGCTCTGCTCAGCTCTTTTAACAGCGCATCCTTGACCCCACCCGCAGAATTGGTCACCGGGCCACTGGCCGCGTTGACCGTTTCCGCGCCATCCGCTATCGCTTTCCTGGTCGCCTTGATTCGTTGATCTGCTTGCTCCTGCTCCTGCCGTTTCAGGATTTCAAACTCCAACAAACCTCGAGACGGCGGTTCTTCATGGTGCTGAATCGCTCTGAAATCATGGCTGTAGCAAAAACCACTGGAGATCATGAACGCACCGAGAAGAGCAGACACAACAATCAGGTGCAGCACAACAACAGCTCTCATCATGCCCCCTCTTTCAGGTGTTTTTTATGCATGGCGTGTTCTTGATAGAAAAACTGATAATCAACCAGATCAACCCGGCGTAACCGCAACCGATCGTCATGCCCGGAAAAGGACAGCACCAGACACGCCCCCCCCTGTTCAGCCGAGGTCAAAAACACCTGACATCCTGACGCCCCTTCAACATAATAACTGGTGCGAAGCCCGCGAAACCACTCCGGAGGCAGAACCTCAAGGCGTTTTACGGTATTGGGAAGTGTGAGATTCACATACGGAAGTAGACGGCCGAGTTGCCCCGCCGTTGCTACGGTAAGCAGCTCTAAAGTCAGTTTATGGCAAGTTTTCAGCGTGAGATTATCTGGTGCGGGAACTCTGAACTGCAGGACATTGAGGAGATGATCATTCAACATCAGAGTAACACTGTGATAATTGAGAGATTTGTCGGATTCAGGCTTGAGTATCGGCAAAGCAGAGCGCCATGAGGTCCTTTTTTTTGAAAAAACAGCTTCAAACGCACAGGTGGTCGTCGCGACCTCCATCCCGAGCATAGTCGGTAAAAAGGCCTTTTGTCGGAGCCATTGAGGTACCAGATCGAATCCAGAGCTGTTCGTCCGCAGCCAATCGCCCATCACCAGTTCTGCACCAACGATCTGAAACAGGTCATCGCGTGATTGCCACACTGTCAGCAGAACAGTGTCATCAAAGGGATTGTAGAACCCGACAACTGGGCGGTCAGACGTTTGCAGAACATGCAGTTGAATCGCCCCATTCAAAAAAAGCTCCCAACCTGGTACCGACTGCTCAGGACTCCACAAGGTCTGATCAATTTCGTGCAGTTCGGCCAGTCCACGTGTTGCCGCAAACGTCATGATGGCGAGAGGAAAATCCTGTTGCGCCAGGGTTTTGAAGCGACTGGCTGCCATCATCAGTGAGGTCATCTCTTTGGCCTGTTGTTGCGTCAGGACAAGATCATTGCCACTGTCGCCCCAGGCCCAACGGGCTGACACCGTGGCTACGCTGAACCCCAGAAATAAAAGACAGCACCACAGCAATACCCTTCGTTGCCAGCTTTTAGAAAAAGCCCCCATCATCGCTCCCCCCTCTTTTAACTCATATCATAACACGTGCAATCAACAGATTCCCGATAAGGACGGGTCGAAAGCACCTTGCATCCAATCATGACGGAACAGGATTTTTTTGCAACCAAAGGATATGAACGATCACGTGATCTAACCGGGCTTTGCGTCGGTAAAATTTACACGTCTGCTCTGTGTTGCATCCTAGCTCTCTGGCTCAATCACTGACCTTGCCACCTTTCCCTCTACCCAACAAAAACACTCAGCATAGGATAGAATCGTCGGTTTTCTTAACAAATAGCCGTTCCAACACAATTGAACCTCAGACTTATCAGGTACAGAGCTCTGAGCAACGCAGTGCGCTGCATAACACCTCACCTGACAGTGGACCTGAGGGCCAAATAACATACCCGCAACGCCTGGGTTACAAGCATTGCGGGTATTGGTTTTGTATCACTCAAATAGATTATTAGCAGAACGTGCCAGCATTCATCGTTAGCTTTTTCCTTGATAAAACAAACTCCCCGGCTAAAAAAGCTACTGTCTACGACGACGTGCATAGAAGATAAGACCTAACAATCCACCACCAAACAGAACAAATGTCCCCGGCTCCGGGACAACATTCAAAGGTTCGGTTGAGATGGTAAACACGAATGGCAAAGTTGTTGATTGCCCTTCAACAGTGGTAAAGCCCATTGTGGTGTTATCATCGACACCCACGAAATCGGCATAGGGGCCAGTCAGCAGGGATAGCACCTCACCATTACTGGGGAAAACATTGACAAAATAATCCACCAAACCGTCACCATCACCATTATCATAGGAAAAATTGAAGTTTGGAAAACCACTGAGCAGAGCAAAAACATCGTTCTCATCAGTCCCGTCATTAGGTGTTTCGAAAAAAGCGATATCAACGTCAAAGGTTGCTGCAGGAAAAGGATTAAACGGATTTGGAGCCAAGGCCACTGTCGAATGGATAACAGTGCTCAAAAGCGAAATAGAATCGCCGGGAATAACATAGTTGTTATGGGTAATCGAAATGTCTGGAGCCCAATAATTGTTGATGTTGGGAACGGCGCCACCACCAACATAGGTGTCCACGTTATCAACAACCACGGCCGGATCAAGCACCAGGCTGCTTTGTATCGGATACTGCAACGTGGTGTTGCCCCAAGACAGACTTGTATCCGTTATCACGGGGGCATCACCATTGCCTGCAGAAAATGTACTGTCTATGAATACAGACGACACGGTGTAATCCCAAGTCATCACATAGGCAAAAGCATTCACTGAAAAAAGTGACAAAACAAGGACGCTCAAAATCACGAAAACTCTTTTTAACATGCTGTACCTCCTTCTTCATCGTACAGTTCATCTTTGTGAAACCGAGGAGTTTTATTGATAAAAGAACAGCATAGATCATACCAATAGAGCCCGGGAAAAAAGGAACAAGAAAAAAGCTAGCAATATCCAGTTGATAGCTTTTTCTGAAAATTCATATAGATTTTACCGAAGACAATGTAAAGATTTTCGACATCGAAATAAGCGTAAAGGTCGCACGAGGGATGACCACAAGTGGGTAGAAAACGGCAGACCAGACAGAGAAGAGCTGAATGCTTCAGAACGGTAGAATCACCCCGATGTACAGATTGATATTCATGAAACAAAAAAACAGGATGTCACAACGGTAACATCCTGTTTTTTAAAAACTCACACCTCAAAAGAGGTGCATAGCCTGAATGACATGCCGCCTCTTTTCACTAAGAGATCCCGCTTCAATCGGGTGGCTGCTATAAATTAAGCTCCCGCCAGATCTGTAACCACGTCTTTTCCAGATTCAGTCCGGCTAACAGTTGATTGACTTGCGACTGTTCAACAAAACGGATCACATCCAGTTGACAGCCTTCGAGAGCGGCGATGGAATGCTTGATATCAGCCTGATAGCTCAGCTCGGATTGGGTGTCGTGAAAAAAACCCAGCTCCGCCCCTTCGTGATAGAAAATCATGGTCGCTTGAGATTCGACAGTAAGGCGTAACACACCACTGAATTTGTGCTGATCGATATAGTCCATCAACCGATCCACATCCAGCAGAGTCATGGCTTGTGCTTCAAAGACAGGTTCACCTTCACACGCTTTGTGAACAAGGGCTGCCAGTCGGGCGTCAAGACGATAAATATCCAAACGACACGCCCAATCATCGCCCTGAATCATGCGAAACATCTGCTCTAACGCCGCCACTCCGGTCAGACGGCGTTGACCAATCCCCCACAGCCCGGCGACTATTTTACCGGCCTCATAACACAGAACCGCCGCATCATCTTCACCGGCAAGAGACAGATAACCACTGAATCCGTTAGAGCACATTTTGATCAGGGCATCGGGCATTTTCAGCCGTTTGGGATCAAGCCCTTCTTTGACCACCCGTCCGCGGGGAAGCACGAGCATAGTCTCACCTCAATAAATAACGTGTTGAATTTAGAAAGAATCCATCACTCGGCCAGGGTTGTCAAGTCATGTTGAAGTTTCTCCCATTGCTCATACATCCCTTCCAAAGCTTCGGCCTGGTCACGATGCTGATCAGAGAGTTGGGAAAACTGGGCCTGATCCTGATACAGTTCGGGATCAGCCAACTGCTGTTCAAGATCAGCCTGATGCGTTTCAGCGGTTTCGATATCGGCTTCAAGCTGTTGGAGCTGCTTTTCCAGCTTGCGCTGCTGTTTTTGCTGTTCCTTGCGTTGAGCATGTTCCTGTTTTCGCTGTTCCTTGGTCGCAGCCGGAATCTCTGATGCGATTGCACTGTTCAGGTGCTCAACGCGCTGTTCCGAATGGTCATCACAGCCTTCAGCCTGACGGGCAGAAAGAAAGTCCGCATAGTTGCCGGGATGGGAACTGATACCACCACCGGATACATCAATGATACGACTGGCCAGCTGATCGACAAAATAGCGATCATGGGAAACAAACACCAGGGTACCGGTATAGCTTTTCAGGGCGTCGAGCAACACTTCTTTGGATTGCAGGTCAAGATGGTTGGTCGGTTCATCGAGCAGCATCAGATTTGCCGGACGCAACAGCAAAATGGCCAAAGCCAGCCGGTTGCGCTCGCCACCGGACAGCACCTTGACCCGCTTATGCACATCATCACCGCTGAACAGAAAGGTGCCGAGCACATCGCGCAAACGGGGCACCATATCCACCGGTGAAGATGCAGTAATCTCCTCCAGCACGGTTCGCTCCGGTGTGAGAACCGCCGCTTGATCCTGAGCAAAATAGGCCAGTTCGAGATTATGGCCTTCAATGCGTTGCCCTTCACTGGGTTGTTCACTGCCGGCCAGCAAGCGCATCAGGGTTGATTTGCCGGCGCCATTCGCTCCAACCAGCGCCACACGCTCGCCACGGGTTACAGTCAAATCAACGTCTTTGAGCACCTGATGGTCACCGTAACGCTGGCCAGCCTGTTCCAGCACAAGCAAATCCTTGCCGCCACGTGACGGCTGAGGGAATTTAAACGCGATCTTTTTGCGCTGCGGCGGGATCTGGATCCGTTCGATCTTTTCCAGTTGGCGCACCCGGCTCTGTACCTGGCTGGCCTTGTTGGCCTGGTAGCGGAAGCGATTGATAAACGCCTCAATGCGTTCAATCTCTTCATCCTGACGTTGTTTCTGCTCACGTAGAGCGGCGACGCGACGGTCACGTTCAATCAGATAGAGGGAATAGTTACCGGGATATTCGCTCAGAGCACCGTTCCACACTTCGACAATCCGCTCCACCACCTGATCCATAAAAAAGCGGTCGTGCGACACCAGCACAACAGAAAACGGATACTGGGACAGATAGCTTTCCAGCCAGTTGCGTGCCGGCAAGTCAAGATGGTTGGTGGGTTCGTCGAGCAGCAGCAAATTGGGGCGCTGCAGCAGCAGGCGCGCCAAAGCGATACGCATCTGCCAGCCGCCGGAAAATTGTTCGCAGGGTTTCTGCCAATCGTCTTCGCAAAAGCCGAGGCCATTGAGCACCTTGGCGATATCGGTTTCCAGGGTAAATCCGCCGCGCTGGCTGTAGAGATCCTGCAGGTGGGCGTAACGCTCCAACAATTTTTCGTCAGCGTCCTGGGAGATCTGCGTCTCCAGGCGGCTGATCTCCTCGGACATCTCCAACAGTTCGGCGCAGGCACTGCGCACCTCTTCGAACAGGCTTTTTCCTTTGTAGCTCAAGCCATCTTGAGGCAAATAACCGAAGGTGGTCCCTTTGGCGACGATTACATCGCCTTTATCGCAGTGGTTGATGCCACATAACAGTTTTAACAGGGTCGATTTGCCGGCACCGTTTTCGCCACACAGACCGATACGCGCTCCGGGGCGGATATGCCAGTTGACTCCGGCAAAAATTTTGCGTCCGGAGAAATCGACTTCAACGTCTTTAAGTTGCAACATGCTGGATTAATCTTTCCTGGTCGTCATGAACGGGGATAAATTCATCACGGGTTATACCGTGCTGTTCCGAGAACATCAAGGGGGAAGCGTTTGTTGGGGTGTTTGATAGGTTTTGAGTTGTAAAAACAAAGGTCAAGATCAGAGTCAAACCACCGGGGTTCGTCCCGGCAGCCGACATCCTTTTGACTGGCCACTCAAAAGTATGCAAAAACCAGCTTGAACACCTCCTGACCCTGGATCAACCGACACTGTGTCTGTTTCCGCTATGCTTTGCAGATCCGGCTCGCCGCCCTTTTGGTCGGGTCTCATCAGCTTTGATGGAAAATGTTGATAACAATCTTAAGTCGCGCTCTATCTCTGGTGTGGCCCCGATCAAACAGGCGGGACGGTGCCCACTCTTGCGGCAGAGTGTCATTTAGCAGCCAAGCCCTCCCGTTCAGCAGCACTGAACGCAATGAACGTCAGCGCAATGGTTGTCGGCAACCTGTTTGAGCGGTAGCGAGTTTTGCCGACATTGCGATGTAAGAGAATGGAGAGAGGGAACCCGGAGGGTGCAATGACGGGAGTCGATTTTGCGGTACTTTTGTCGACGCAAAAGTGCCCCGAAGTGCGGGCGCGGAAGCCCGCGTCACGTGGGTACCAACATCGCGAACGGATGAAGTTCGCTGGTGCGATTCGTTTCGTATTACGAACCACTGAAGATCAAGATCACAGTCAAAGTCGCCGGGACTCGCCCCGGCAGGCGACATCCTTTTGACTGGCCGCTCAAAAGGATTGTAGTGGTCAACTATTTTTGGACACAGATATAAGTTCTTTTTCCGCTACAGCCGGAGCCATTCCTTTATTTCTTTGATGAGGTCTGCTCCAGTTGTAATAGTTCATAAAATAGTGCTCTATGTCGAGCTGTGCTTCTGCAAACGTTTGATAGCCACCTTTTGGCATCCATTCGCTTTTGTAACTGCGAAACAAACGCTCCATTGGTGCATTATCCCAGCAATTTCCTCGCCGACTCATGCTCTGTTTCATCTGATAGCATCGAAGCTGGAGACAGAACAAATCACTGCCATATTGTTGTCCCTGGTCTGTGTGAACCAAAACCCCAGTTGGCTTTTTCCTTGTCCGATAAGCGCTTTTGATAGCGTTAACTGCAAGTTGTGCGTCACAGTTTTCTGATAAGCTCAACCCAACAACACGCCGAGTGTAAAGATCTAATACCGCAGCGACATAAATCCACCGTTTTCCAACTCGAACATAGGTAATATCACTACACCATGTCTGGTTTTTCCTCTTCGCATCAAAATCCCGATTCAACAGGTTCGGAATCTTTGGATGTTCTACTTTGGCAATTCTGTACAAACGTGGTTTAGGTTGTTTACTGAATAAGCTCGCCTCACGCATCAGACGACGTACTCTGAAACGTCCTATGGTGATACCTTCACTGCGTAACATGTTGGTAAGACTGCGGCTTCCAGCTGAATAACGACTTTTATTGAACAACTCCTTGATCCGAATACGTAACTTGATGCGTTCAGTATCTGGATGAGCTCGACGATTCAAATAGGCATAGTAGCTAGAACGCGAAACATCAAAAAGACGGCAAAGGACACAAACGCAGTCATGCTCTCTCAATGTACTGATCAACTCAAACGAAGCTTGTCTTCCGACATTA
Source organism: Desulfuromonas acetoxidans DSM 684 (assembly GCF_000167355.1). NCBI lineage: Bacteria > Pseudomonadati > Thermodesulfobacteriota > Desulfuromonadia > Desulfuromonadales > Desulfuromonadaceae > Desulfuromonas > Desulfuromonas acetoxidans. The sequence continues at coordinate 63,302 of NZ_AAEW02000015.1, read as the reverse complement.
AGAGAGCGGTAGCCTTTTTTAGGATTTGCTTCTCTTTCTCCAGACGACGAATATGGGCTTCGAGTTCCTGGATACGCTTTTTGTCCTCTGTAAGGGCTGGAGTTTCCGGTGTCGTCCCAGCTCGTTCCTGTTTGAGCTGCTTTACCCAACGACGCATGGCCGTTTCTCCAACATCCATAACTCGGGCAGCATCTGGGACACTGTATCCCTGATCCAAAACAAGGCTGGCACATTCTACCTTGAATTCATTTGTGAATATTTTTCTTCCCATAGTCCTTAGACCCCTTTCTCGTTTAGGTGGATGTTACCACCTTTGTGGGTGTCCAAGTTTAGTAGACCACTACAGATGCAAAAACCGGCTGAACACCTCCTGAACCTCAAATCAACCGACACTGTGTCTGTTTTCGCTATGCTTTGCAGATCCGGCTCGCCGCCCTTTTGGTCGGCGAATCATGCAACTCATCATCTTTGGCGTAAAATGTTGATAACAATCTTAAGTTGCGCTCTATCTCTGGTGTGGCACCGATCAAACGGACGGGACGGTGCCCGCCCTGCAGTCGTGTGTTATTGAGCAACCAAGCTCTCCCGTTCAGCAGTGCCGAACGAAGAGAATCGTCATCGCGATGGTCGTCGGCAACCTGTTTGAGCGGTAGCGAGAAGTAGATCCGTCAGGAAGGATCAACCTTCCCCCGCAACTGCTTAATACTGCTGCGATGCTTTTTACTGTCAACCCGCTTACGCCGGGCCGAAGCACTGGGCTTGGTCGGCCGCCGTTTCTTGACCGTCCGACTCGCCTCCTCAAGCAACTCCTCCAAACGCTGCAACGCCTCCTGGCGATTGCGCTCCTGGCTGCGTGAGTTCTGCGCCTTAATGGTCAATACACCATCCTGATCGATGCGTCGGTCGCGCCGAGCCAGCAGCCGTTCCACCACCGCCGGCGGCAGACCACAATCCTTCAGATCAACACTCAACATGATCGCCGTCGATGTTTTATTGACATGCTGTCCCCCTGCACCTTGCGAGCGAACGGCTTTAAAATTGAGATAACATTCGTCGATTTTCATAGAATTCTTTCCTGCCCAACAACGTTTTTATCAAAATCAACCTGGGAACCAGCCAAACATAACCACTTGAAATCATAGAAATGCGACCCGACATCGACCCGGATTTGCCGCGATGTCGAATGCAAACCTGTTTTGCCGGGGCTAGGCTTGACTCAAAAGCGCAACACAACGCAATGCAATCAGATCACTCACTCGTACCCGACAAAAAGGAGGAACTTATGCGACGCATCGTTTTCGTACTCATGACCTTAGCCCTGACCTTCACTGTAATGGCGTCAACCAGTTTTGCCAAACATCATCGCGATGAGGACTCTCGCAACCGCCCACATGTTGTTCAAACGTATAATTCACACCATCGTGATTATGCCCGATACGATCACGGCCATGACCAACGCTATCAGAAACACCAGCGCCACCCTGGCAAACATGCGGTTAAAGTCAGCCGCCATAACAAGCACCACCGCCGTCATCATCTGGCCGAATACCGTCATCACCGTCAACCAACCTGCAACATTTATAAAAGGGGCTATCGTGACCAGCGGACAACCATCGTACTTCCGGCACCTCCGATCCCGCGTGTTGTTCTCCACTTTCCCTGGTAAATAAAAGCAGCGGATCTATCCACAAATCCGTTCCACAAGATACGCTTCAGTAAAGCACAGACAATGGCGGCTCATTCAGGGCCGCCAGTTGTTCTCTGAGTTGCAAAACATGTTCTCCCCAATAGTGCATGGTATTAAACCAGGGGAAATGCACGGGAAAGGTCGGATCATCCCAACGCTCCGCCAGCCACGAGGCGTAATGAATCATGCGCAGGCTGCGTAATGCCTCAATGGCCGGAAGCTGGGCTACGGGAAACGGTTGAAACAACTCATATCCATCCATCAATGCCTGCAACTGTTGATGTTGGCGGGTTTGGTCGCCACTGAGCATCATCCACAAATCCTGAATGGCCGGAGCCATGCGGGCATCATCAAAATCAACAAAGTTGGGGCGTCCATCACGCCACAGAATATTACCGGCATGACAATCGCCATGCGCACGGATTGGTGTTAACGCACCTTCAAGACGACCAAAGATGGCATCGACACCCTGAAGAAGATCCCGCGTCACCGCATCATAGGTGGCCTGATATTCCACCGGCATAAAGTGCTCACTGATCAGCGCCACCCGGCTGGAACCAAAGGTGTGACAATCAAGGGTGGGACGATGGTCAAAAGCACATCGCGAACCAACCGCGTGCATACGGCCCAACATGCGACCGAGCACGCGCAGGTTGTCCAGATTGTCGAATTCCGGCGCATGACCGCCACGCCGCTCAAACACCGCCAGACGGTTTCCTCCGAAAGAAAACAGGCTCTGGCCATCGTCATTGCGCCACGGAGCAACAACAGGCAGCTCCTGTTCGACCAACTCGAAGCAGAACTGATGCTCTTCAAGAATTTGCTCATCGCTCCAGCGTTGTGGCCGGTAAAACTTCACCACCAGTGGCTCATGATCCTCAATACCAACCTGATAGACGCGATTCTCATAACTGTTAAGCGCAAATACCCGGCAGTCACAGACAAAACCTAGCGATTCCACAGCATCCATCACGCTATCGGGGGTCAAGCCATGAAATGGGTGGCTGTTTTCTACGGTACTGTTCTCTTCCATATCACCTCTGGGTTCGGTGTCGTTGTTTTCGCGGGTTATCCTAACACAAATGTGTAAAGAGAAGCGTGTCGGCCATAACAAAAATGGCTGCACAATCATCTGATCGCGATCAACGATTTTCCATGACGGTCCAACGGACAGAACACGCTTCTAATGGGTCGGAATCGTTAACGGCCTTAAAAGCGACCCTCTTTCAATTTCCCGCAATAATTAGAGGTGTTCTTAAGAGTTTTTTATGATAAATAATGATGGAGAAACGAACTGTTTTAATCAATGGAGGGGAGCATGGATTTTTCTCAATTACTCGATATGGAACACTTGGGACCACGCATTCTTGACTTGCTGTTTCAGTACGGCCCCAAGGTTATCGCCGCCGTCGTCATTTTCATCCTTGGTCGTGTGTTCGCCCGCATCATCCGCAATGCGGTGCGCCGGATCCTCAGACGCAGCAAAGTGGATGATCTGTTAATCTCATTCGTCGGCAGCCTCACCTACATGGGCGTACTGGCCTTTGTCATCATTGCCGCGCTCAACCAGCTGGGTATTCAGACCACTTCATTCGTTGCCATCCTCGGTGCCGCCGGTCTGGCCATCGGCTTAGCATTACAGGGATCGCTGTCCAACTTTGCCGCCGGTGTGCTGATGATCATTTTCCGCCCGTTTAAAAACGGCGACTATATCGAAGGGGCTGGTGTCGCCGGGCTGGTCGAGCAGATCCAAATCTTCACCACCGAGTTGCGCACCCCGGACAACAAACTGGTGATCATCCCCAATGCCAATCTAATGGGCAGTAACATCATTAATTATTCCGCCAATCATACACGCCGTATCGATATGGTCTTTGGTATTGGCTATGACGATGACCTGCGCAAGGCCAAGAAAATTCTTCAGGAGATTCTGGAGTCTGACACGCGGATTCTCAAAGATCCGGCTCCGGTCATTGCCGTTTCCGAGCTGGGTGACAGCAGTGTCAATTTTGTTGTGCGACCCTGGGCCGCCACTAAGGATTACTGGGATCTCTACTTTCACCTGATGGAAACCGTCAAGATCCGTTTTGATGAAGAGGGGATCAGCATTCCCTATCCGCAGCGGGATGTGCACCTGTATCAGGAGAGCAGCAAAGAGTAACGGCTTCTTCTCTTTTAAAAAGCAAGGTCAAGGTCGCCGGGTTTCGTCCCGGCAGCCGACATACTTTTGACTAGCCGCTCAAAAGTATGCAAAAGCCAGCTGAACTTCTCCTGAACCTGAATCAACCGATAATGAGGCTATTTCCGTCTTGCTTTACAGATTCGGCTCGCCTCAACAAGGAGAATATTGGATAAACACGTCCTGTGTTTCCCAATAACGCAAGACGGAAATCGCGCGCCACATCAGCACAGGCGTAAAACGTTGATAACCGTCTTACGCCTCACTCTATTTCTTCCGTGGCACCTGTTAAACGGGTGGGCAGTGCCCACCCTGCCTAGGCTTGTTTTTTTGCACTTCAGCCCTCCCGTACTGCAGCGCCGAACGCAAGGAGCGTCGTCGTGATGGTTTTCGGCAAACTGTTTGAGCGCCAGCGAGTTTTTGCCGATATCACGGCGTAAGCGACTGAAGTGAGGGGACTCGAAGAGCGCGAAGCCCGGGAGTCGTTTTTCCGTCTCTTTTGACGACGCAAAAGGGACCCGACGTGTGGGCGCGGAAGCCCACGTCACGTGCGTACCAAGCATTGTGAGAGCATGACGTACGAATGAAATATAAAAAACCAACAGTCCCTTATGCACATTCTTTCGGAACGCGTACTCACCTACCTCCCATATTCACTCTTAGGACTGTAATGCCGCTTGAGCCAATGGCTTAGACCATCAAGACCGGGAAACAGCACCCGCTCGGTGATATTAGCCTGATCAAGCTTATCGCGTATCTCCCACTTCAGCTCAGCGGGAATAATAATCTTCTGCCATAGTTCGGGATGCTGTTGCAGCCAATCGTTGACCAGCATGATGGAGTCCGGCATCACAGTAAACATGCTGTACTGATTGATAATCCGATCATCAATAGACGGTGGCTCGACGAAAATCAGGTAATCACCCTCACCAATTTTGGGGAGTTCGTTGAGGCAACCAACACACTGGCTGAGCATCTCCATGGTAAACACATTCGCCCCCTCCTCGTCCAGCTTGAGACGAAAGCGCTCCGGCAACTTCTGGTGTGCCAGCAGATAGTTGACCGACCAGATCACCCCATTGCAATCGAAACGTTCCAGATTGGCCGTGGCAAAATGCAGCGCGATGTACGGCGAGTAAGTCCAGTCCATCAGTCGGGTCGGCAAGCCATGATGCTGGGCCAGGGCCAACCAGTGCCAGACCGAATCCCGCTCCACCATACTGCGGTGGGCATATTTCTTAAAATTGCGCAGCAGATGGCGCTCAAGAATGCTGTAATCGCCACCGAGCCGCATCAACGTAGTGGCCAGCTCATAATTCTCATCGGATAAACCACGAAAGGCCAACCGCGAGCGAAACCGCCCAATCTCGTCATCCCATGACTCTGCAAACAACATGTCATGCAGTTGCGACCAACTGCGTACATAAATTTCCGACATAGTTCCCCCCTTGTCATATCATCAGTCTCAAGTATACGCTGCACAGCTTATAATTCAGCTGTGTTAGACAACAATGATGAACAAAAAAAGCCGCAATCGAAAGATTGCGGCTTGTCGTGACATTATTCGCAGCTGACGAGTATGATGGCTGCGTTATTGCGCACTCTGCTGCTGTTGCTGCAACAGGGTACGACCAACCCAGTTTTTGGCAAACTGGTAGGCCGTGCGACCACAGCGCTTACTTTTGTCATGCGACCATTGGATGGCATCCATCTCCAGAGTCTTACTCCATGGAATATCGATGTTGCGCTCACGACCGAAACGCTCCACACACAAGCGAACGGCATCCAAATAACGCTCCTGAGTAAAAACATGAAAAGCGATCCACAGCCCGAAACGGTCAGACAGAGAAACCTTCTCTTCCATGGCTTCACTTTGCTGTAATTCCCCTTTGACATATTTACCGCCGAGATGGTCACCTTCGTATTCCGGCAACAAATGCCGACGGTTGGAAGTAACGTAAATCAGCACATTTTCCGGAGCGGAGTAAACCGAGCCATCAAGCGCACTTTTAAGCATCTTGTAACTCAGCTCGCCCACCTCAAAGGTCAGATCATCACACAGCAGAATAAAGCGATACGGCTCGTTCTCAACGGCAGCGAAAATCTCCGACAAATAGATCAAATCCTCTTTCTCCACCTGTATAGCGCGTAAGCCCTCAACGCCATACTCATTCAACAGGGCTTTGACCAATGAGGACTTCCCGGTGCCGCGTGAGCCCCACAGCAAGGCATTGTTAGCCGGCAGTCCAGCAATAAACTGTCGGGTGTTATTGACCAGAATCTCTTTTTGCTCCTCGACACCCAGCAACTCTTCTAAACGGGTGGTATCCGTCACCTTGACCGGCTCAAGAAATCCAGAAAACGAGTGACGACGCCAGTTGGCCGCATGGCATGTTGACCAATCCACTGACTTGACCGGCTTGGGGAGCAGTTGCTCAACAGAACTGAGCACCCGTTCGAGTTGTTCAATCATCTCAGGTTTTAAATTCATCGTAAGACCTTTTTTATTGGACAGGGATTTATTAACACTCTTTTCAAGAGAATATGTATCAGTCAGATATTGGTCGTCTTGTATACGTGAGCGAAGGGAAAGTGTCAAATTTTTCTAGCTGGTTTCAAACAGAGTTTGACTCATAAAACGATCTAGGCAGGGAAAAATCATGAAGGGAAGCGCTATTCGCACAGCCATACTACAAGGGAATTTAAAAGGGCGGCGCGAAACATCCGCGCCGCCCGAAGGATAATCAATCAAGAAGATTGAGTTTTTTAAGTACGATTTCTGAAGCAATCAGTGAGCCGACAACGACAGCGAACCATCCGGCAATCAAAAGAAACGTCATGATTTTCTCCTTAGTATTTTTCGTCGCTACCTTCAACAAGAATATCTTCTTCAGTCAGCTTGCGCTTATCAAGCAGGCTCCATACATACCAGATGTAAGCCAGGACGAACGGAATCGCCAGCGCTATGTAACTCATCGCGGTCAGCGTATAGTGACTGCTTGAAGCGTTGGCAATGGTCAGGCTGCTCTGCAGATCAAACTTGGAAGGATAGAACGCTGTATTGTTGTACCCGGCAATGGAGAACACCGACAAGACCACCAGCACCGTACCGAGACCGGCAAACCAGATTCCTTTGCGACTGGCCATGAAGCGTGTGGCAATAACACCCCACACCACCAGCACCAGACCGACAAGCAGGAAGCCGAGACCATTGACCGGCATGGCCAGCAGGTTATTGAGATACTTGCCTTTCTCCATGAACACCGTACCAGTTGCCGGATCAACGGCATACCCTTCCATTACCAGCAATTGGATCAGCACATAGAGCAGGAACGGCAGCAACAGCAGCAGGTTTTTAAAGGCTGCTTTGCGAGTCCGCTCAATCAACACCTCATGTTCAATGTTGTTATTAAGATACAGAGCGCCGAGAACACGGGCCAGGAACACCAGGAAGATACCAAAGCTCAGGTTGAACAGACTGAACGCTGCCTCAATACCACGCCCCGGATGCTCCCAGGTCACAAAATTATAGTCGCTGAGGCTGAAATTGGAGCCGGTAAAAAAAGTACCGACAGCCGCGCCAATCAGCAGAACACCAACCGTGCCATTGATGAACAGGAACACTTCATAGACTTTGGCACCGAGGAAATTGTCCGGCTTTCTGCGGTATTCGTAACTGACTGCCTGAACGATGAATGTGAACAGAATCAGCATCCACACCCAGTACGCACCACCGAAGCTGGTGGAATAAAACAGGGGAAATGCCGCGAAGAAAGCACCGCCAAACAATACCAGCGTCGTAAAAGTCAGCTCCCACTTCTTACCGAGAGAGTTAACAATCAAAGATTTTTCCGTTTCGGTACGAGCGATGGTCAACAGAAGTCCTTGACCACCCTGGACAAACATCAGGAAGACAAACAGTGCACCGACGACGGATACCAGCAACCACCACAGGTGTTGCAATTGTGAAAGATCGAGACTACCCATTTTATTCTCCCTCCGGTCCGTTTTGGATCTGTCTGGTCATAATCCGTACTTCGGCAATCAGCAACGTCGTGAAAATGATCAGGAACATGAAAAAGGTCATCTGTACCGTGGTCGTGGTCAGGTTGGTCCGGGCAATGGACACGGGCAGCAAGCCCTGAATCGCCCAGGGCTGACGACCGACCTCGGCAACAACCCAACCGGCCTGAGAAGCCACATAACCAAGAAAGACCGAGAGAACACCGAGACGCAAGAACCATGTCTGCTCGGTGAGGTTCTTTTTGTAGAGGAAGAACAGGATAGCAAGAAACAACAGTGGGAACAGAGTGCCAAGAACCACCATCACATGGAAACTGTAAAACACCAGAGGAACATTGGGCACCGCTTCTTCAGCACTGGTCAGATATCCGTAACCGAGGTGTTCCTGATTTTTATTGAACTCCTCCAGGGCTGCGGCGGCGGCAACATCATCCCCCTCATCCTTGGCCTTTTTATACAAAGCCAGTTGGTGGATGGCCTGCTTGCCGAGAACAATCTTCTCATCGGTACCGATGACACCGTGTTCAGCGTTACCATAAACCAGATCATTGACACCGGGAACAAAGCTGCCCAGTTCGCGGTTGGCCAGTAAAGACAACAGGTAAGGGATCTTGATTTCGATCTGGAACGCATCCTGATCATCTCCCGGTTTTTTGGCCGGATTAACAATACCCAGAGCAACCAGATCGGCGTTGACATCACCGTCCCACAACCCTTCCATGGCAGCCAGTTTCATCGGCTGAACCTGGGCAGCGACATAGGCGGACTCATCACCGGTAAAGGCAACGAAACTGGCGGAAATCACACCAAAGGTACAGGCAACAGCCAAACTTTTCTTGGCCATGTCCACATGGCGCCCCTTAAGCAGATACCAGCTACAGACGGTAACAACAAACAGGCTCGCCAGCAAGAAACCGGAGCTTGTTGTATGGACAAAATGACTCATGGCTACCGGTGAAAACAGCACATCCCAGAAATTTTCCATCTCAAACCGTGCGGTATCCGGGTTAAAGGCCATACCGACCGGGTGCTGCATCCAACCATTGGCTACCAGGATCCACAAGGCTGACATGTTGGAACCAATGGCGACCAACCAGGTTGATAACAGGTGGAATTTTTTTGAAACCCGGTTCCAGCCGAAAAACATAACGGCAAAGAATGTGGTCTCAAGAAAGAAAGCAAAAATACCTTCAGCAGCGAGAGGCGCACCGAAAATATCGCCAACCATCCAAGAGTAGTTCGACCAGTTGGTGCCGAATTCAAACTCCATGATGATACCGGTGGCAACACCGATCGCGAAGTTGATACCGAACAGCTTCATCCAGAACTTGGTGATATTTTTCCACTGCTCGTTACCGGTTTTAACATACAGGGTTTCAAAAAAAGCCAGCAGGAAGGACAGCCCCAGAGTCAAAGGGACAAAGATCCAGTGATACATGGCCGTCAAGGCAAATTGTGCCCTGGCCCAATTCAATTGTGACACATCAAGTTGTTCTAGCACAGACAACCTCCTTTGAGCGTTAGCGTCCCGTGGCAGGGAGCGCTGCGATATGGTTTAAAACATGATCAGCACGCTGCTGGTCTGTTTCAAAATTCGTATTCAGGTAATCGGGAAAAAACAGGTTCAAAACCGTCAGAAAGACAAGCAGCTTGAGAAGAATAATCTTCCACAGCGTCTTACCCAGCTTCATGGAACGGAACCCTTCGACATAAAAATTCACGACCGAACGGACTGAGACCATCAGACTTCTCCACGGATATGAAACTGATTAAGGGATAAAAATAGCCTAGCGCAATTTTTAACATTTACAGCATCTTGCTGTCGTTTTTTGCCGCCTTGGCAAAGAGGACAAATTTCGTCTTATTTTACAAATACCCCTCTTCTTGTCAAGATAAATATTACCAAAAAAGTCTTTTATTTACCGATTAATGTCCATATATAAATAACGTCATCATATGAACCTTCTCTTATGTAATTGAAAAATAGACGCTTTTTCCGCTGGGCTTTATGAAGCGATATCGTATAATGAACTTATGTAGACTTTTTTCAGGAAGGCACGTTGTGAAACGCACCTGCTTTTTCGGATTTCTCAGTATCATTCTGACCATGTCGTTCATCGGCAGCAATATTTATTCGGCGCACAAGGTTGCGATTCGCGAAGCCTACGCCGATACAACAGGTCTGGTGCGTTTTCTGGCCATGGATATTGAACGGATGTTTTACGGTGTCGAGCAGATGTTTGTCGGCCTCGACAACCTGCTGATCAACAACGATAAAACGCATCTGAACGGAATCAACGATGTTCTACTGAGACTCAAAACTAACAACAGCTACCTGATGGACCTGCTTATCGTTGCGCCATCAGGAGAGATCGTCAACTGGAGCAGGTCGGAAGCGCCACCGGACATCACGGAGCGCGATTATTTGCGCTACCATCTTGATCATAAAAACAGCGCCTTTTTCATCGGCAAGCCACAACTCTCCAAGGTCCATAACCAGCGGTGGTTTTTTGGTTTCAGTAAAGCGGAGCGTGACCAATACGGCCGGTTAAAACGAATACTGGTTGCTATTATCGACATCGACCACCTGTATGGCCGTTATCGAGAACTCGACCTGCCGGAAGATATGATCATCACCATTTCCTCCGAGGATGGCACAATCTATACCCGGATTCCAGGCCATGAGCAGGTGGTCGGCCAAAATTTTCCAGGTGGCACTAAATTGCTGTGCAATCTGAAAAAAAGTAAGATATTCCACGGCGCTTCACCAATTAATGGCGAGCGTTTATTCGCCAGTCTTGAACGGGTCGGCGACACATCGATGATCGCGGCTGTTTCCATCAACGAAGATAATTTTTTTGCCGACTGGCGACGCCACAGCCTCTTAATGGGAGGATTCGGCCTCGTGGTTGGAGCCATTTTGTTCACCTTGTCGATTCTGACGGTTCGTTCACAACAGGAACAATTCCGCATTCAACAGCAACTTCAACAGCAAGCCACCACAGACCCCCTGACAGGCATTGCCAACCGCCGCTATGCCCTGGAACAGGCCGCTCTGGAAATCAAACGCAACCAGCGGACAGGAACACCATTGTCCGTGGTAATGATGGACATCGACCACTTTAAAAAAGTCAACGACACCTATGGCCATCATGTGGGTGATCAGGTTTTGATGGAGGTTGCCCAGACCTGCCGCAGCCACTGCCGAGAATCGGATCTAGTCAGTCGCTTTGGTGGAGAGGAATTTCTGATTCTTCTGCCGTCGACAAACCTCAATGGGGCGCAAACCCATGCTGAGAAAATCCGCCAAGCCATAGAAGATCTATCGTTTCCCACTGCAGAGGGCAACGTTTCGGTCACCGCCAGTTTTGGCGTCAGCCAATGGCAGGGTGAAACAAAAATCGACCGCGTTGTCTCCCGTGCAGATGCCGCTCTCTATCAGGCTAAACATGATGGTCGTAACTGCGTCCGCCGGCAAAACAATGCTTAATCGCACGGCGTCATCCCCCTAATATGAAGGATGTGGCGTTTGTGGGGTTGATGCCGGCAACAACGGCAGCGTCACTGTCGGGCGAATGCCCGTCAGACTGTCCATGAACAGCACAAGGGAATCAACCTGCGTTGGGTTCAGTTTTTTATCCAACTGCACCCAGGCCATCACCTCCACAGCCTCCTCAAGCGTCCAGGCACTGCCGGAATGAAAGTAAGGGGCGGTCAACGCGACATTACGCAACGTCGGCACTTTAAATACATAATCTTCACGGATGGTCTCCATGACCTGACGGCGTCCGAGATCTGCCACAGGCCGATAGCGTTGCTCCGGTTCATGCTTGACCCCAAAGCGGTAATAACTGTTGCCGCCGAGATTGGTACTCATGTGGCACTGCGTGCAGCCCAGTGTGATAAATTGACGCAACCCCTCCTTCTGCACACGCGTCAACGCCGACTGTTGCCCCTGCAGATAACAATCAAACGGCGCATCCGGGGTCAGCAACGTTGACACAAAAGCAGCCAGGGCATGACGCGTGGTGGCAAAACAGATCGGATTGTTCCGGTCGGGAAAAGCCCGGCTAAACCATTCCACATAATCGGGCATGCTCGACAGGACATCACAGATCATGGGATCAGTACTGGCCATCTCCACCGGGCTGGTCATCGGTGCCCCGGCCTGCTCGATCAGATCACGCGCCCGACCATCCCAGAACTGGGCAATCTGCAGCACGGAATTGAAAACCGTCGGCGCATTGCGTGGACCGGTCTGCCAACCATGCCCCACGGACACCGACCGACCATCGTCGCCACCAAGCGACAGATTATGACAGGAATGGCAACTGACTGTCTGGCTCAGCGATAAACGGGGATCAAAAAATAATCGCTGCCCCAAAGCCACTTTCTCCTCAAAATGGTCCACCAGCTCCTGGCGCGGCACCTGATCAGGAATCACATCAAAATAGAAGCGAGCCTGATCCTGCAAGGAGGGCTCCGACTCAGTTTGAGCGAACACCGCACTCCCACTCAAAACAACGCCAGAGACCACGAGACAAAGGATGGTTTTAATAACGGGCATCGCTTGGTTTTCCTCCTTCAGGCCAATCATGAACTTTCGGCGGATAATCCTCCCGCGGCTGATGGATGACAAAATCAGCAAGATCATAGGCTTGCTGAATGGTCAGAATCCCCCCGGAAGAAAACGGCATATTGCGCTGAATAAACGCAGCGGCTTTGTGTAACCGCGCCATCCCGGCGGCAATGTTAAAGGAATCTTTGCCCCACAGAGGGGGAAAACCGTAAGGATAGCGCTGAGGGGTCTCATCAAGGCGTCCCTGCCCCTCTTTGCCGTGACAAACGGCACAGCGCTGCACAAACAACTGCTCACCGCGCTGGCGGTCTGCGGGCGGCATTTCAGCCAAACGGGGGAAGCCCCACCCTTCGAGTCGATACCCCTCTGATATCTCTTCAGACAGCCAGGTCATATAGGCGACAATCGCCTGCATCGGTTCGCTGTCCACTGCCGGAGCCTCACTGTTAAGACTTCGGCGAAAACACCCCTGAATCCGTTGCGGCAGCGACACATCACCGGCAGAACGGCGACTATAGCGAGGATACCGAGTCGTCACCCCCACCCAGGGTGCGGCATAGGCAACAGTCCCGGCCTTGAGATGACAATTGCTGCAACGCAGGCGGCTGTGAACAAGATCGGGAAGTTGACGCGGAGTATCGGTGAGAATCAAAAGACCACGGCGAATCAGATCGCCATCGGGACCGGCGGGAATTGAGTTTTCTTCAGGAGCAGCAAAGGGAATGGGTTCCGCTTCGGCCCAGACCATGGACAACGAAGCCATAACCAGACAACAGGCGAGGATAAAAGCTCGGGGCATAGGCAGGCGCTCCACTTAAAAAGATGAAAAGATGTCTTTCAAGTGTAGCGTTTTATAACGTAGAATCAACCTGTTTGAAGCGATCGACAGCCATGGGAATCTGTTCAAGGCGGACATTGCCAAAAGCCAGACGCAGATACCCTTCCAGTCCTGGACCAAACACCTCACCCGGCAAGCAGGCGACATGAGCATGATCCACCAATCGCCGCGCCGCCTGACGTCCCGACATCTGCGGCCAGGGATGACGCACCCAGGCGAAAAAGGCGCCACTGGCACAAAGGTCAAAGGCGTTCTGCTCCGCAAACAGCCGGCAGAACAGATCATGGCGTTGTTGCATCGTATGATTGTTCTCGGCCACCCAGTCATCCAGGTTGTCACAACCATAGGCCACGGCATATTGCGTGACCCGTGGTTGGCATACCACCATGCTGTCCTGCACCTTTAAAGCCTGACGAATCAGCGATTCATCAGCCACCAGACACCCGGCACGATAACCGGTCAGAGCAAAGGTTTTGCCGAACGAGGCAAAATGGATCAGGTTCTGCGGCCAATCGGAGCGTGAAAACAACGTATGTGGCGCTTGTCCCGACGGCACAAAGGCATGGTAGGTTTCATCGAGCACCAGAGCAATATCATGCCGGCAGGCCAGTTCGTACAATGCATCTATTTTTTTCGGGCTGAGAATCGCCCCAGTCGGATTGCTTGGCGTGACCATGAGAATTGCCCGGGTCCGTGCATTGACAGCCTCTGCAAACGCTTCAGGTTCGGCATCAAAAGGAACATAGCGCGGCACGATCCCCAACGCTTCCATGCCCATGGGATGATCAAAATAGGCCGGAAGTTGAACAATCACTTCATCCCCGTCCTCGCACAGCAACAGCAGAGTAAGCCAGAACGCCTGACTGGCGCCAATGGTCAGACACAACTGCGCCGGTGTCGGTCCGTGCCCACAGCGACGCTGATACCAGCGGCTGACACTTTCGCGCGTTTCAAGTAAGCCCTCATCCGGTGAATAGACAGCACATTCCGCTGCGCCCATACGTTGCTGAACATGAGCGACAAGGTCATCATGCGGCGGATAATCGGGAATCGCCTGACACAGATCAACCAGTGGCTTGTCCGCTGGAAAATCACGACCAGCCAGCCACCCTTTCACCTCAGTGATCGGTGGAAACGTCACAGCATCAAGGCGAGAGGACCGCTTCATCACACTTCTGCCATGTCTTGGACAAACGCCACGACCAGATCTGCCACGCTCACCAGATCATCGACGAGGACAAATTCATTGACCGAGTGCACCTTCTGCATGCCACTGGCCAAATTAACAGTCTGAATACCGTATTGATTGAACAGGTTGGCATCGCTGCCTCCCCCTGAGCTGCCCGCTTCCAGCGGTTGGCCGAGTCGTTCTGCGGCCGCACACAGGCGCCGCAACACCGGTGCATCCGTCGGAACATCCATCAACGGATAATCGGCCATCACTTCTGTAGTCAACTGCGCTTGGGTCGATTCACCGTGGATCTCCACCACACTGGCATCGGCCGCCTGACGCAGACAATCGATCATATGCTCGGTCTGTTGTTGCAACGCCTGCTCATCAAAGCTGCGCGCTTCACCAAGCAACTGAACATGGCGCGGTACGATATTGGTCGCCTGACCGCCCTGGATGATGCCGATATTGGCCGTGGTCTGCTCGTCAATGCGCCCCAGTTTCATGGCCGAGATCGCCTTGGCCGCCACCTGGATAGCTGAAATACCGTGCTCCGGGTCGAGACCGGCATGAGACTCCACCCCTTCAATAAGAAAACGCAGTTTGTTGGCACAGGGCGCTTTGTAGGCAACCGTACCGACACCGGAGGTATCCAACACCAATCCGAAGCGTGCGCTGAGCTGTGACACATCGAGATGCTTGGCGCCAAGCAGGCCAACCTCTTCACACACCGTGATCACCACTTCCAGCGGCGGATGGGGCAGATTCTGTTCCTTGAGAACACAGATTGCCTCAAGAATCTCGGCAATGCCCGACTTATCGTCGGCCCCGAGAACAGTCTCACCGGCACTGCGAAACACACCGTTTTCAAGCACCGGCTGCACCCCGTCTGCCGGCGATACGGTATCCATGTGCGCAGACAATAACAACGGAGGTGCCGACGACTGATGCGCAGCAAAACGGGCAATCAGATTACCCGCCTCACCGCCAATGGCGCCAGCCGTTTCATCCATCTCCACCTCGGCGCCCAATTCGCGAAAGCGCTGAGCCAGATAATCAGCAATTTCCGCTTCGTGGAACGACGGACTGCAGATAGAAGCCAGACGAAAAAACTCATCACTGATACGCTGTCGATTGATCATATCCACTCTTTCCCTAAGCTGCTCTCAACCAGAGCAGAGCCATAAACTTCATTAACCAGCCCCCTCACCCACAAGCCATTTTCACATGGGACGATCCTCATGGACAACTTCTGGACACCCGTAAACCAAAACTGCTATCTTTAGCCGATTCATTGATCACAACCACTTACACAGATCAACAGGACGGATACTTATACCCATGTCGCGTCATAACCGCAGGTCGTTCCGATCCATGGCAACCTCCCGCCGCCAGCGCAAGCAGAATACGACGTTGCTTCTGGTTCTGGCAAGTGCTGTCTTGGTCGTTTTTATCTTATCGAAACTCACGAGTCCTTCCGCTCCCACCACCGCCACTGACAGTACCCTTCCCGCTCCGGCAGCCTTTCATGAACCGGCACCTGAGCACGTTATTCAGATCCAACGGGAGACCATCTGTCAATCGGTACAACCCGGTGACACGATCACTGCTATTCTCGGCCACTATTTTTCCCCGCAGGAGATACTCGTCATCGCCCGCCAGAGTGAAAACGTGTTTCCTCTCAGCCAACTATGCGCCGGTCACCCTTACCAGATTGAGGTGGAAAACGAGAGCTTTGTCAGCTTCTATTACGACATCAATCGTGATGATCAACTGATCATCCGTCAGGAAGATGGTGAATTCTTTATTGAGCGCCAACCCATTCCCTATGTGGTTGATGTCGAACAAGTGGGCGGTGTGATCAACTCAAGTCTGTTCGGAACAGTCGCTCAACTCGGAGAATCTTCAGAGTTGGCCGCAGAGCTGATGAATATCTTTGCCTGGGATATTGACTTTATCCGCGATATCCGTGAAGGCGATTATTTTACCGCCCTGGTGGAAAAACGCTATCGTGATGGCAATCTGGCAGGCTATGGCGATATCCTTGCCGCAGAATTCAACAATCAGGGCCAGAGTTTCTATGCGTTCCATTACACGCATGGCACCGACAGCGGCTACTACAATCAGGACGGAAAAAGCCTGCGCAAAGCGTTTCTCAAGGCACCGCTCTCCTATACCCGCATCTCTTCCGGCTACACGAAACGTCGCTTCCATCCCGTGCTCAATAGATGGAAACCCCATCTGGCCATCGACTATGCCGCGCCAACCGGTACGCCGATTAAGGCTGTGGCCGACGGCACCATCACCCAAAAGAGCTATGACCGCAACAACGGCAACAAGATTCGTCTGCGCCATCCCAACGACTACGAGACCACCTATATCCATATGGTGCGTTTCGCTCGCGGCATGAAAAAAGGCAAACGGGTCAAACAGGGCGAAGTGATCGGCTACGTCGGCAGTACCGGAATTGCCACCGGTCCGCATCTCGACTTCCGGGTCTTTCATCACGGCAGACCGATCAACCCTCTCAAAATCAAGTCGGAACCGGCCAAGCCGATCTCCAAGGCCAACCGGGCTGAATTTGATCAGTTGACCGTCGAATTGATGCAACAGTTGACCCAGGCCAAACAGCAACTGGCCCTGTTACCTGATGAAGAAACCACGGGTGACGAAGCCAAAACCACGCTGTGAATTACCTGCTGCACGCCCTGCTCAGTGACGATGACCCACTGGTCCGGGCAGGCAACCTGCTGGGCGACTTTGTTAAAGGCCGTCTGACGCAAGGACGTTTTCCCGACAGGCTGTTACACGGGTTGCAGCAACATCGTCAGCTTGACCGCTTCGCCCACGATCATCCGGCATTCTGTCGCAGTCAGGACCGTCTCGACGACCGCTTCGGTCGCTACCGCGGCATCATGATCGACCTGTTTTACGATCATTTTACCGCACGGGACTGGAACGATTACCATCCAGTCCCTCTTGAGCACTTCTCTCAATCCCTCTATCACACGTTGCAACACCATCAGAATATCCTGCCGAAAACCTTTCTGCCCCTCTTGCCACGCATGGTGGAAAAAGACTGGCTCACCAGTTACCGGGATAAAACGGTGATGCAACGCGCTCTGATTCATACCGCCGGAAGAATCCGCCATGACAATCCACTCGCAGAGGGCTACGGTGAACTGGAGAGACATTATTCGCAATTGCGTGAGGATTGTCGCCTGTTTATCGGCGATGCCCGTAAGATATTTTTAGGCGATAAAACCAGACAGGAAGCGCTGGCAGGAGTCGATTGTACGCCACCGTTGTGACACAAAAGTGGTCCGACCCGTGAGCGTGTAAACTCACATCCTATAGTGAGCAAACCGCGCAAATAGATCAATCGAAACAGGAATTCCGAAAAAGGGATTTGAGCCTCACGCTAAGCCGGCGCAACAGCCGGCGAATCCCCTTGATGGCGACACTCTTCAAGAGGAGCTTTCCCATCCCCACCTTGTGTTAAAACGCTGCATCCAGATAAAGAGACCACACAAACAGCCAAAACAATGGCATAAAATTTCATACCCCCTCCTTCGACCAGGATCGATCGCTCAGCAGTAAATAATTCATATAGATCATTTTATCTCGCCAGGGCCACTTCACAACCTTTAATCTTGGCAGGATGTTGAAAAAGTCCCATCCGGGGCCTTTTCAATGACGCAAACCGAAAATGCGATTTCCGTCTTGCTTACAAGATCAAGGGTTTGAAAACCTGTCCTAGATTTTAGCCATCCGTCCATGGGCTCCACAGGCTGTTTTTCAACCACCTGTTAGAAATCATGGTTTCGCCAATGGCATCAAAACGCCCATGCTAACGTCCGTGGTGATTCAAAATGATGATGCTTCCCGGTCACCGGGTCAGTAAAAATGACCTCTTTAGCCAACAGTTGCAACGGTGTTGAAAAATCATCGGGCTGTTCCGGTAACAGGTTCGGATAGTAGCGATCATTGACCAGGCCAAACCCCAGCCCACTCATATGCAGGCGTAACTGGTGGGTTTTTCCAGTGATCGGTTGCAGAGAAAACAACCCATAGCCCTGGCGCAAGTCGAGGAGTTCAATGGATGATCGGGCATTCACGTCACCGGCAACCACCTGCCAACGGAACCAGGGATCGCCCTGCTCAATGCGATTTGCCACCTGCCAATGACGCTGCTGCGGTTCCTCAGGGCAATGCGCCACGGCATCGTAGCGTTTTTTTATGTTTCCCTGGCTGAACAGGGCATTGTAACGCGCGCGATCTTCGGAGCGTTGAGCAAATAACACCAACCCGGCGGTAAAACGATCAATGCGATGCACCGGTGCCAACTGATCGTTTCCCGTCGCCAGCCGCAGGCGATAGACGAGGTTTTCCGTGACATAGCGGCCTCCGGGATGCACCGGCAAAAAATGTGGTTTGCACGCTACCAGCAACGCATCATCCTGATACAGGATGGTTTCGGCAAACGGAATCAGCGGCTGTTCCTCCACCTCACGGTAATAATAAATCACCTGTTGGGGGCGATAGCCGTCACGCCCCAGCGGCTGTTGATCGGCGTCAAGCACCTTGCCGTCGTCCACCCGTCTGGCCCATTCCTCGTACGTAACATGAGGGAAATATCCGGCCAGAAACGCCACCAGATCAGGGTAAGGTGGCTGGGCATGGGGCAGAACCAGTTTTGAGCAATAACGAGAAATCGCCATAATACGTTTCAAGAGAAAAAAGCCGCCCGCAATTCAGTGAGTCACTGCGGGCGGCCGAGGGGTTATTTGTACGTCAAGCTGTAGTCGTCAGAGCCTGCTCCAGATCAGCCAGAATATCTTCGATATGCTCCACACCGATCGACAGACGAATCAGCTCCGGCGTAATACCACCAGACGCCTGCTGCTCGGTGGTCAACTGGGCATGGGTGGTCGACGTCGGGTGGATCGCCAGACTGCGGGCATCACCGACATTGGCCAGGTGCGAAAACAGTTGCAGCCGTTCAATAAAATTTTGGCCCGCCTTTTCGCCACCGTTAATACCAAAGACAACCATCGCACCACAGCCTTTTTTCAGATATTTCTGCGCCTTGGCGTAAGACGGATCATCTTCAAGACCGGGATAGCTCACCCAATCCACCTGCGGATGGTCTCTGAGAAAACGCGCCACTTTCAGCGCATTTTCGCTGTGTCGCTCCATGCGCAGTGGCAAGGTCTCAATGCCCTGCAGGAAAAACCACGAATTATCCGGCGAAATGCAGGCACCAAGGTTGCGCAGTGGCACCAGTCTCATGCGCAGAATATAGGCCAGTGGATTGAGTTCTCCAAGGTCTGTCGCATAACGAATCCCATGGTAACTGGGATCAGGCTCACTGAGCAACGGATGCTTGCCCGTCGTCCAATCAAAGCGACCGGCATCAACAACAATACCACCAATCCCGGCACCATGGCCGCCGAGCCATTTGGTCAGCGAGTGAATAACGATATCTGCCCCATGATCAATCGGCCGCAGCAGATACGGTGTGGCAAAGGTGCTGTCAACAATCAGCGGCAGGCCGTGATCGTGGGCAATGGTGGCCAGAGCTTCGATATCAGCCACATCCAGCTTGGGATTGCCAATCACCTCGGTAAACACGGCTTTGGTCTTGTCGGTGATGGCTTCGGCAAAATTGTGCGGATCGGCCGGGTCGACAAACACCACCTTGATCCCCAATTGCGGCAGGATGTCATTGAACTGGGTGTAACTGCCGCCGTAAAGATGGCTGGAAGCGACGATCTCGTCACCGGCCTGGGCCAGATTGATAATGCTGTAGAAAATCGCACTGGTGCCCGATGCCAGAGCCAGAGCACCGGCACCACCTTCCAGGGCGGCAACCCGTTGTTCCAGCACATCAGTGGTCGGGTTCATCAGACGCGTATAAATGTTGCCCAGCTCTTTGAGGGCAAACAGATTGGCCGCATGTTCGGTATCACGAAACTGATAGGAACTGGTGCGGTACACGGGAACCGCGCGACTGCCGGTGGTTGGATCAGGCTGATAGCCCGCGTGGAGAACCTGGGTCTCAATGTGTGTGCTCATGGTGAATCCTCTCTTTGATACGGCCGAAAAAGCCTGGTAAAAATGTTGCGAGAGAGGCGACGCGAGAGATGACGAAAGTACAACGTGTACGGTAGGTCAACTTTCCCCTTACGGGGCGCATCGCTGTTTTGCAAACACCGTGTTCACAAAACATGCTGGCACCTTGGTTGTCAGGTTGCCGGGCGCTTGGCTCATGCCGCCACGCCTCTCTTAATGCATGGTTTCAAGGATAAACACCTGAGTATTTTTGTCAAGATTATTTTCAAAAAAAATGTCGCTGGAACCGACTGTTCCAGCGACATTTTTCACAATAAGCGATAATTATTTCTGTTTTTCATAACTTATCGAAAAAAAATCAACAACACTCTCGTTCAATTTTTTTCAACAGAGTCATGGCCACATCATCTTCGTGGTCTTCGAAAAAATCCTGCAAATTATTGATGTAGGCATGAATCAGGAACAACTCATCGATCTGAATGCCATTAACGGTCTCACCCCGTTCGGCCTTACCGAGTTTATCGGTAAACATCTCCCAGAACGCGTTGTTTTTACTGGGGTCTTCCAGATGTTTTTTCAGCATGCACATCAACAGTTTCGAGTTGCCTTCACAATCGATCCCTTCGAAGGACACATAGCGGTCCGGTTCTTGAGTCACAGTCATTTTTGACATCCTTTTTTCAAAGCGTCTTCGTCGCGGCGCCGAACATGCTGAACACGCCATTCTTCGGCCAGATTCGCCGCCTCACATAAAAAGTACGCGCCCCCTTCGTAGAGCACGTCAACCTTCAGGGCATTACCCACCTGCTCCCAGTTGGGCATCCCACGTAACATCAACCCTTTTCCGGCATGATGCGCCAGCCGTTCCGCATGAAAATTACTCAGCACGACGTCGGCTTCATCCAATGCCACTTCAACATCTTCGAGGTCGCCAACCACCACACGGTCCGCTTTGATTTTATCAAGAATGGACGAATCACTGCTGACCACGCATAAAGGAATCCGCCCCCCGGCATCGTAAAGCGATTGGGACAATGCCGCCATCTGGTCGGGCTCACCCGCCAAAATAAACCGGGTCTGTCCCAGTGAAAAATGGCTGTCGAGCATGGCGTCCTGCAACCGCTGTCGCCAACGGATAATCTGTTGCGGTGGACGCTGCATGCCGGTGATCTTCAACAGATGCGCGGCCAGGGCATCCGTGGCATCCAGCCCATTGACATGGGGAAAATGCTCATGCGCCACCTGCGGATTCTTTTTCTGCAGCGCTTTGGCCACATCACGCATTGAATCACCAATGGTCAGCACATGACCGGCATCGGCTAGAATGCGGATCGCGTCAACCGTCACACCGCCCTTGCTCAACGCGGCCTGCCCGTCACCGAGATGGCCATCCAATGAGGTGGACAGATCCGGAACGGCGACCACCTCAAGACCGAAGGCGGCAATGAACTGCTGGATCTTCTCCACCTCCAGCGGTGTCAGGCTGACATGCGGCAACAACACCACCTTGCGTTCATTGATGGCGCTCTGCTCTTCGGTCAACTGATCAATCAATGCTTTGGTGGTTAACGCCCAGCCACTTTCCATGGCCCCTTCGTAATCCGGCGTATTGACATAAACCAAGGGAAAATCAATCAATTTCGACACGCCGCGAATATCGTCGCCCTTGGTTTCCGGCAATCCGGTGGTGTGCAGGCCAACCAGAGACGGAGAGATTTTTCCGGTGATATTTTTCACCGCTTCACTGATGCTGTAATCGCCACCATCGAGCACAGCCACCGCATCACTGACCGCAGTGGTCTGAATAGCGATGGGCTCACAAAAATGGCGGGTCATGAACACCTTGGTAAACGACGTACAACCCTGCGCCCCATGCATCAGAGGCATACATTGATCAACACCGAGAAAGGCCAGAACCGCTCCCATCGGTTGGGTAAGACGAAACGGATTCACCTGCAACGGCTTGGTATTTTTATGAATTATTTCTCCCATGGAACCTCCTTGCGCACACAACGGAATACCGGATTCTCCAGCGCATTCTTCACATCCTCAGCCAGGCTGAGCAGTCCATTGTAAGCGCCGTAACTTTTCTTTTTTTCTTGATTTACGTCGATGAACGAGATCCCCTTTTTGATCGCCGTGTACAGACTGCGACCACCGGCCAACAACAGATCAGCCTTGAACTTATCGATCATCTTGGCTTGTTCGGCACCGGGGTTGGTCATCAGCACGCCGTTTTCACCGAGGTATTCGCGCGCCTTTTCCTTATCGGCCTCCGTCGCTTTGCGCACTGAGGTAGCAACCACCTCAATACCAAGATCCTGCAACGCCGAAGCAATCGACCACGACTTGTTACCGCCGGTGTTGAGAACCGCCTTTTTGCCTTTAAACAGTTCCCGGTAAGGCGTGAGTTGTTCATCGAGGCGTTGCTCCTCACGAGCCAACACCTTGCGGGTACGTTCGATCAGCTCCGGATCACCGATCCCCTCAGCAATCGCCATGATGGCGTTGGTGGTATCGCGCTGACCGTAAAATGACACCGAAACAAACGGAATGCCGTAACGCTCTTTCATCTTGCGGGTAAACGTGACCAGGGATTTGGCACAGACAATAACGTTAAGTTTGGCGCGATGAGCGGTACAGATTTCATCAATTCGACCGTCACCGCTCAACGTGGAGAGGATACGAATACCCAGTTCATCGAGAATCGGTTTGTACTGCCACATATCGCCGGTGACATTGTAATCACCAATCAGGTTGATGGCATGGCTCACATCGCCCTGCGGCTCCTTGCGCCCAATGAGGTTCTTGAGCACGGCTTCACCACCGAGACGACTGCCGAGGTTTTTGCCGCCGACAAACCCCGGCGCATGCACCGGCACAATCGGGATGTTAAATTTCTTCTCAGCATGGCGACACACAACATCAATATCATCACCGATCATCGCCGTTACGCAGGTGGAATAGACAAATATCGCCTTCGGATCATAGTGCTCCATCACATAGACGATGCCATCGTACAGCTTATCTTCACCGCCAAAGATGACATCATTGGTGGTGACAGCCGTGGTAAAGCCCATCTGAGTCATGTCCCGGCCCTCATAACTGGTCGGAGTGGCCCGGGTTTCCCAGGAAGAACTCAAGCAGGTCAGCGGACCATGCACCAGATGGGCGGCATCCGCATAGGGGAACAGGGAAATTTGCGCGCCTTCGAACGCACAGCCACCACTGGTGGCACCGGGCGTTGTCGTATTGCACGCTTTCTTTTTGGTCGCGTTGTGCTCGCAGGCACTTTCATCAAGCAGATCTTTAATTTTTGGTTTATCAGACACAGCATGTCCTTTCACAAGAGTCGTTAAACCTCTTGCCGAGAAACGCGCCGTTGAGTCTCTCAACCAGGGGAAGGTTGCATTGCGCAGGCATTCTGTTGACGGAATAACCGAGGGGATGCCGTCAACAGAACAGGGTCGCCATACCAAACCGGCAACAGGCGACCTGAAGAATAATAATACTCGTGCTGTGATATCTGCAAAAGGCTGGCCAGTTCAGATAACCACCTGAAAAAGCGCATTTTTATCTTGAAGTGATGGACGCGCATGCACAAAGGCTGACCATTTTCCTCATTTTAGGGCAGCTAAGCTGCTCAAAGTTTAAGCAGAAAAAAGCAATGATTTTGGTAATGCCGCCACAAGAACATCATCCCCAGAAAATGCCGGTGGGATCATCGGTGACACAATCAAGCAACCGTTCAATATCCCGATCCTCTGGGTGCGGATGGTAGGGAAGCCAGTCTTCATTGCGGTCGGCACTGAACAACCGCCAGACCTGCTGGTGAGGATCTTTTTCAAAACGGGCAATGGCCGTGGAATACCACAAGTCCACCTTTTCATGGTGGTGACGGGATTCATATAAGGTCAGATGACGACCGCGAATCCGGTAATCGAGACGCAGTTTCGTATTCAATTCACGGGGAATCCTTATCTCACAATAGGCATTAAACAGCCGCTTTAATCGGATTATTTCAAATTCACTGAGACTCATGGTCAATCGGGTCCTGTCCAGCAGCAAAAGGTGGTCAATTTCGTCAAGTTTGTGGGCCATGGAGTACTGTCAGCAGTGTAGCAGGAGTCTGTTCTCTACGAAATGAAAACACGGTTGTTAAACCCAGGACGAATATGCTAGAACAACCAAGTAGGCGTTCTAATGAATTTCTTTCATTGCAGGAGCAGACAGTGTCTTCATTTCCTCAGGAAGCATCCTCGTCTCTTCAGGAAAAAAAAACTCAAGGCCGTAAAGTGTGCGAAAAATGCCTCGAGTTAGAAGAGATGACCTCCGCTTTGGAAGAATATATCGGCCGGACAAACGAACAACTGCTCAAATCCGAAATGTCCGATATGGAATTGGAACAGATTTTTTCCGCCTGCGCCGATCCAATGATGGTGATCCGCGACGACGGAATCATCGTTCGCGCCAACCGCAGCATGCTGGAACATCTCGACTGTTGTTGCGAAAACGTCATTGGTCATTCCTGCACGGAACTGCTCAGTGAGCAGGAATGTAAACTGGCAAACTCCCATAAGAAAAAAAGTCAGACCGATATCGAAATCACCAACGAAGGCGGTGAGGTCAGCAACTTTATCATGACCACAACACCACTGGTCACCCTCGATGGCACCCCCGGCACCCTCGCCCAATACAAAGATATCACCGACCGCAAAAAAGCCGAGCAGGCCCTGGAAAAAGCCCATGCTGCTCTGGAACGCATCGCCCGCATTGACGGTCTGACCCAGATTGCCAATCGCCGCACTTTTGATGAAAGCTTTACCGAGCAATGGCAAAAAAGCCTTGTCGAGCAATCCCCGCTCTCCATCATCTTGTGCGACATCGACTTTTTCAAACGTTACAACGATACCTACGGCCATCAACAGGGCGATACCTGTCTATCCAGTGTGGCCCAAGCCTTGGAACAGACCCTGTCTGAGCAGAGTAGCGGTCTGGTTGCCCGTTACGGCGGTGAAGAGTTTATCTTTCTGCTGCCGGCC
Organism: Desulfuromonas acetoxidans DSM 684; assembly: GCF_000167355.1. Lineage (NCBI taxonomy): Bacteria > Pseudomonadati > Thermodesulfobacteriota > Desulfuromonadia > Desulfuromonadales > Desulfuromonadaceae > Desulfuromonas > Desulfuromonas acetoxidans. The sequence goes on along the minus strand of NZ_AAEW02000015.1, from coordinate 37,708 downwards.
ACTTCGGTGGAAGAAGCGACCGCCCATGCGGAAACAGCACGTAATAACATTGAGCAACTGGCTCTTGAGCACCAAGCGTCCGAAGTCGCTGACAATGTCACGCTGAGCCTCGGAGTCTCCTGCACTATTCCCCAAAGCGACATGCAGCCACAGCATCTGATTCGCACAGCGGATGAGGCGTTGTATCAATCCAAGGAAACGGGGCGAAATCGGGTGACGTCTGTGGAGTTTTCCGGTTAGTCTTCTCTTTTAAATCTCTACTCTCTGTTATTTTGCAACCAAGCCCTCCCGTTCAGCAGCACCGAACGCAATGAACGTCAGCGCGATGGTTGTCGGCAACCTGTTTGAGCGTAGCGAGTTTTGCCGACATCGCGATGTAAGGGAATGGAGAGAGGGAACCCGCAGGGCGCATTGGGGTTGTAATTAATCAGGTGAACGAGAGATGTTGCTTGAGATTTTTTGCGTCAGCAAGGCAGAAGAAGGAGCCATAGTCATTCTATGGCGACGACTGATAACGCCGCAGACGTGAAAAAGATCTGCAATAGCGCCGTGAACCTGATTGATGACAACCCCTTGGGAGTCGATTTTGCCTCCCTTTTGTCGACGCAAAAGGGAGCCGACGGGCGGGCGCGGAAGCCCGCGTCATGTGGGTACCATCATTGCAAACGGATGAGGTTAGACAGAGCAATCCTTTCCGAATGACGAACCATTGAAGATCAAAGTCAAGACCGCCGGGTCTCGTCCCGGCGGCCGACATACTTTTGACTAGCCGCTCAAAAGTATGCAAAAGCCAGCTGAACACCTCCTGAACCTAGATCAACCGACAATGAATCTGTTTCCGTAATGCTTCACGAATTCGGCTCGCCGCCCTTTAGGTCGGCGAATTTTGCGTCTCGACAGCCATGGCGTAAAACGTTGATAACAACCGCCCGGCTCGTTCTACTTCTTCCGTGGCACCGATCAAACGGGTGGGGCGGAGCCCACCCTTCAGCAGTGGGTTATTTAGCATCAAAGTCCTCCCGTTCAGTAGCGCCGAACGGAAGACGCTCGACAGCGCACATAGTTCCAAAACAAAAACAGGCAGAGCTGAATCAATCCTCTCTGCCTGCCCCTTCCTCTATTTCAACAATCCCCTACTCCGCCAACATCTCCCGCAAAGCCCTATAATTGGTCTTACCGGTCCCCAACACGGGAATCTCATCCACCATACGAATCTGACGGATATTATGCAGCGGCGACAACCCGGCATCACGAATCACCTGATTCACCTGCTCACGTTCCAGTGGAACTCGGCTGAACAACACCAACTCGGCATGGCTATCCGGATTGATCGCTTCCACGGCAATCAGCGGTCCATCTCCTTCAACTGAGCGACTTTGCAGTTCAGGAGCAGAAGCAATGATTTCCTCAATCGCGGGCAGAGAGATCATCTCACCACCGAGTTTGACAAAACGCTTGAGCCGTCCACAGAACGTCAATCCCCCCTGTTTGTTGCGCCGAACCAGATCGCCGGTGTTGTACCAGGCTTTACCGTCCAGCACGATGAATGGTGACTTGACGCTCTTCTCAAGATAGCCGTTAAACACATTGGGCCCGCGCACCACCAAGATACCGGCTTGATCCTCGGGCAATGGCTGCAGGGTTTCCGGATGAACCAGTTGGTAGTCCATCGACGGCATCACTTGGCCGATGGTGCCCGGCACCGGGTTGTTCGGCGAATTCACACTGACCAGCGGCGAGCACTCCGTTACGCCATAGCCTTCACAAACAATGGACTGCGGGCAACGTTCGGCGAGTAGCTGATAGGTTGCTTCCGGACACTTCTCCGCCCCGGTAAAGATCATGCGCAGACTCTGCAACTGGTTTTCATGGGCTGAACCGGCAATAGCCGCCAGAAAAGTTGGTGTGCCAACCACCACCGAGCAGCGATAGGCTTCCACATGTTGCGCCAAAATCGCCCCATCGGTCGGGTTAGGATAATAGGCAGTACGCAGTCCCAGGCATAGCGGCATGACAATGGTGCCGGATAAACCGAGAGAGTGAAACGGCGGCAGCATCCCCAACAGGCGATCACTTTCTTTGAGCGGAATCACCTGGGTCATGTCGTCCATGTTGGTGAGGATGTTACGATGGCTCAGCGATACTGACTTTGGCAACGCTTCGCTGCCGCTGGTGAACAACACGGCAGCGGTATCATGAATCTTTTTGGTGGATAAAAAGAAGCTGAAGAACTGACCTTTCAACCGCGCTTTAAGTTTATCGACCAGAGTTAACTGACCCACCAGGTTTTCCATGGCCAGCCACACGGCATTCACCTTGCCCACGTCAACCCCACGTGTCCTGAGTTTTTCGATCAACAGGGCCGATGTCAACACGCGGGTTGTGCCGGTTTGTTCCAAAGCATGGGACATATAGCGTTCGCCGGTGGTCCAATTGAGCAACACGGGCCGCTTGCCGCTGAACACCACGGCCAGCCAACACAGACAAGCTGCTACCGATGACGGCAGCATGATGGCAATGGAATCCTCTTCAATCTCACGCAATAACGGCTGCAGCGCCAACACGCCGGTCAACAGTTGCCGCCAGGTCTTCGCCCCACCTTGCTGATCAGCGACGATCACTTGATCCGGGTTATTTTTGGCCTGATACAGGATCAACTCGGCAAGGTTATCCGCCTGACGAAACGCCAGCGTTTTATCCGAACGCTGATCAAACCAGCCATCCGCCACCGGCTTAAGTGGTTCGGCAGAAAAACCAAGACCTTCGCCACGCGCCGCCAGCAGACAATCGGAGACCCGCTGCAACGCATCGAGATTTTCAACATCAACACTGAATTCCTCATTGAGCCAGGTCAAAAATTCCATCACCGCCAGGCTGTCGAGTCCCAGATCGTAGGCCAGGGTCATGTCATCTTTAATCTTATGATGCCCACTGATCTCTTTGAGTTTTTCTTCCACCAGTTGCCGTGTGGCCGCTGGAATATGACTGGCATCGCTGGAAAACTGCGCTTGAGTCGGTGCAGGCAACTCACGGGTCTGGTTGCCCTGCCAGAAATAATCGGGCACGGTAAAAGCCGGCTGCGCCACCTCATTATAAAAGGTTTCCAGATACCCATTGATCTCCTGGCGGCTGCCCTGGCGCGGAAAATCCGCCTCTTCGATAAATTCGACGGTCACGGTGCGCTTGGGCATAAACACCAGACCATTGACCAGCAGTTTCGGCAACATAGCCAACAACGTTTTAAAGAAATGGGGTTTGTCGCCGTGGGCACGACTGAAACGACTGCCCCATAATCCCGAGGTACGCACCAGTACCACCCGTGCTTCAGGCACGGCTTTGACCAGACGATCGACGGCACTACTGCCACGCAACTCCTCATTGGGACCACGATAGATCCGGCCAGCCGGATACACCAGCAAATGCTCGCCCTGCTCCAGGCTGCGCTCCATCAACTGCAACGCCTCGGCAACATCACCACGCTCGCCCTGATTGCTCTGCTGACTCAGGTCGGGAATCAATAACGCCTGCATTTTATTAAGAAGAAACCCGGTCACCGGATGATCTGCCTGCGCCCGGTCTGCCAATGGGCGTACGCTAAAATGTTGCTGCAGTGCCACATTGACAATCAGTGGATCGACCAATGCCGGATGGTTGGGCAAAAACAACATCCCCACCTTGCCGTCACGACGAATTCTATCAAGACCTTTTATGTCAATGCGATAGCGCAAGCGCAACAGGGTGCGCAAGATAAACAGGATAAATGATCTAAACACGCCATGCCTCCTTGGTGAGCAATTGAAAAAACACCACGGCCATTGTCAAAGTTAACATACCACACACTACCATGCCCCAGGCGGGACTCAAGGTCGCGTCTAATAAAGTGAACAACTGACCGGAAAACAGGATGCCGCTGAACGCGCCAAAGTTGGACACCGAGATCACCCGGCCGCGTTCATGATCGGCAGGCCGAACCTGAATAAAACTGGACTGAGGAATAATAAAAATGCCGCCACAACAGCCGCTGACCGACAGGGCCACGAACAGCACCGGCAATTGAACCACCTGAGGTAAAAGCGGTGCCAGACCACTGACCGTCAACCCAATGCCAAGCCCCACCGCTGATGGCACCACCACATGAGTCCAACGATCGACTCGGGTCAGCCGTGCGGACAGGAACGACCCGGCACAGATCCCCACCATCAAAGCAACGATCAGCAGACTGGTCAACGTTGAGCTGTAGCCCAACTGTTGAACACCGAGGGTGTTGATCACCAGCACCACCAGCGACGCCATGAAATAAAAGAACGCATCACCGATAATGGCCAGAAACAAGGGTCGGTCCTGACGCAGCCGCCACAGATCACAAGCCGAATGCCACGGTCCCAGCCAGGGAAACGGTGTCTTTGTGCCCTGTGCCGGACGTTTAACCACACCAAAGCTGCACATTACGCCAATCAGAGACACCACAACCACACCGATACCAACCACCAGCCGTCCATCGTAAAAATGGTCCTCGGCAATACCGCGATCCAATGCAATCCCGGCTAAGGCAATCCCCATAAGAATCGCCAGAGTGGTCACCAGCTTGAGCACCGCATTAGCCTTGGTCACATAGGTACTGGGGTAGAGTTCCGGAATAGAGCCATTGATGGCCGGGCCAAACAGGGTCGATTGCAATGACATGATAAACACCATGGCGAGAATTCCGTTCCAGTGCAGGGTAATCACGCCCCAGGCGCCCACCAGCATGGCCAACAGTTCGAGAAACTTGACGCCAATCACCACGTGCTTCTTGCTGTAACGATCGGCCAACCAACCAGCCCCGGCGGAAAACAGGATAAACGGCAGCGCAAACAAGGTGGTGGCCGTGCCCTGCAATTGGGTCATGGCCGTGCTGACGGCCAGCAGCAACGCAGCTTGTTTGAAGAAATTATCGTTAAAGGCACCGAGAAAATAGGTCGCGGCCATGGCAATAAACTTGCTGCGTCCCTGGCGAATCTGTTCCTGAACGTGCGGGTCATATGACATGAGTCCCTCCGAGTAATTGCCAGCCGATCCATAACAGAGCGACATCGGCAATCAGGTGACTGATATAGCAGTCGACAAGTGAAACCCCACGGCATCGCATCCAGCTCCACAGAGCTCCTGCGACCATAGTGGCAAAGGTGAAAAATAACGTAATCGGCAACGAGAAATAAACAATTAAAGTAAAATAATGGTGAAAACCAAACCCCACACCACCCAGCAACACAACCCACACGGCTGCCAAATTGCGTTCTTTGAGGCGTTCAAAGACAAACCCACGCCAATACCACTCCTCCAGCAGGCTATTGATCATGGCGATAAACAGCGCCACGCTCCAGTAATGGTCAAGTAGATTAAGGGAAGTCAGTTTGGTAGCAATGGCGTCACCATTAATCTGGCCCTGAAACAGCCCCTGCCAGGCGGCAAAAATCACCACACCAAGCACAGCACCGCTGAGCAGGCCCCAAAGTCCATGTGTCTTCTTCACGCCAGCCTGACGTGACGCCACGATCACCGAACGAAGACGCCAGACGACAAACGGAGCCACCACCAGTACCACCTTGGACAGCGGATAAAGTACCTGCGGCCACCACTGCAAGGTAAACGAGGTCCAGGTCGCCAGGGCCGGAAACACCAGCCACAGCGTCAGCCATACCCACGCTTTGGTCTCAGTGCGCATCATCCACCTCCAGCATCCGACACACGACTCGACTCACGTGATCAATCACCTCTTCGGTCAACAAGGGAATCCGCCCATAACGGTGCATCACCAGTGGCTGCATGACAGCGCCCATCACCATGGCCGCCATTAAAACGGCATCGCCCTGCTTCTCGCCATGCAGCTCGTCAACGAAACGGATGATGACATCATTGGGGTTGGTCTGCGCTTCAAGATCTTCCTCAGGAAAACCGTGCTGCGTGAGCAGGATAAAGGTAAAGCGAGTGGGAAATTGCAGATAATAGTCGTAGGTGTAATGGATCGCTTTCACCAGCCGCTGTGATGCAGGGATCTGCTCGGCAAGAACTTCGGCAAACGGCGCGGTAAACCGGTCTATCTCACGCTGAAACAGTGCCCAGGCCATCGCGTCTTTGCTGGGATAGTGCTTATACAAGGCACCTTCCGTCACCCCGGCTTCGCGGGCAATATCACGAATCACCGTGCGCGCCAGCCCCTTAGTGGCAAACAGGCGAATGGCCGCTTCCTCAATCACTTCTTTTTTCAAATTGGGTCGTCCCATGGCGTTCTCCATTTAGTAAGTAAACGTTTACTTACTAAATAAATCATGGCCCGTCAACACAAAAAAAGCCGCAACAGGAATTCCCTGCTCCGGCTTTTCAGTGGTTCTTTAAATTTTCTGGTGAGTTTAAGCTTTAAAACCTATGAACCACAGAGACACGGAGCTACGGAGAAGACCTAAGAACCCTGGGTTTTGATCTTTCTCCGTGTCTCTGTGCCTCCGCGGTGAACACCTTTAGGAGCGCTTGGTCACCTCAATCAGGTGATAGCCAAACTGGGTTTTCACCGGGCCGAGTACCTTGCCCACTTCGCCGCTGAACACCACTTCGTCAAACTCTTTGACCATTTGGCCGGGAGCAAACTGACCGAGATCGCCGCCTTTGCGACCGGACGGACATTGGGAAAATTTCTGGGCGCATTCGGCAAAGTCGGTGGCACCGGCTTCGATCTGCGATTTGAGTTCAAGGCATTTCTCTTCACTGGAAACAAGAATGTGGCGTGCACTGGCAATGGCCATGAGTAGACTCCTTTTATTTGTTGGGCTCTGTTCGTGATGTCAAAAGAGGCGCCAGTGTAACGGCAATTGGCGCTACCGCCAAGAAAAAAAACGAACCGGGACAGGACGTTAGCGATCTGACCGTTTCTTCACACCGCGTTGCGCCGGAGCCTGCAGCGGATCATCCGGCCACGGATGTTTGGGGTAACGCCCTTTGAGTTCCTTTTTAACTTCATCATAGGTGGTCGCCCAGAAGTTGGCTAAATCCGTGGTGGTCTGCATGGGACGCCGGGCAGGTGACAACAGGTGCAGCATAACCGGCACGCGGCCTTTGCCAATCCGCGGCGTTTGCTGCCAACCGAACAGTTCCTGTAATTTCGCGGCTAACACCGGCTGATGCGGATCGCTGTAATCCACGGCAATCCTGGAACCACTGGGCACCGTCAAACGCTCCGGGGCCAGTTCATCCAGTTGCTGACGCTGCGGCCAACTCAACAGGCTGCAGAGCGGTTCGAGCAGGTTCAACTTGGCCACCTGGTCCAGACGACTCATGCCATTGAGCCACGGTGCCAGCCAGACATTCAACGAATCCAGCAGTGCCGCATCATCAACCTGTGGCCAATCATCGACCAGTTGATGCTGTTGCACAAACGCCATCCGCTGACGCAAACACAGCGTCTCTTTGGTCCAATTGAGTCGCTCCAAACCACCAGAGCGGATCTGTTCGAGCACAATCGGCAGAGCCTGTTCCGCATCCAGTGCATGCGGACGTGACGACAGGAGCAACGCTCCCCAACGCCGCGCTTCCCGCGTTACCACCCGTTGTCCGCTGTCATCCCACACGGTTTCCATCTGCCAGTTCACAGGGTGTGGCCACATGTTGTCCAACTGACGCTCATCCAGCGCCGAAGCACGATGGATCAAGGCCTCACCAGAAGCGGAAAACTCTACATCCACCGCCACCAGCCAACGATGCTGCCGTACCCGGCAGCGCGGCGACAGGCGGGCACCACGGCCATTGCTGAGCAGGAAGTGATCCGTGCTGCCTTCTATACTGCCATCCCGCTTCTGGGCAACCCGATCCGGGTAAGCGGCAATCAGTAAACGCCCCAAAGCAACGCTATTACGGCTCGGGGTTGTGGTCGGCGAGCAACCTAAACGTCGGCACAGTTGACGATAGCTTTGATGGGCTAATGGTGAGATGCGCGACGAAGATTTCTTGCCATGCGGCTGCCACTGTTCCAGATGGTCAAGCAGATCACTGTCACTCACCGTATCGCTCTGCCCGCTGCGAAACCATTGCGGCGATTCGAGCACCACGGCCAACTGACACGCCAAAACCTGCTCATTTTCATCTTCAGCCGCCACCAGCATCCGCGCCAACCGGGGATGCAGCGGCAAGCGGGTCATGGCTCGACCAACTGTGGTCAGACGGCGTTGTTCATCAATCGCATCCAGTTGGAGCAGCAAGTTGAAGGCGGCATTCATATGGGCCGCAGGCGGCGCGTCCACCCACGGCAACGCATCGGCCTCGGTCACGCCCCAGGCGATCAACTCCAAAGCCAGGGACGTCAAATCACTGCGTAAAATCTCCGGTGCCACATAATCGATCATGGCCGCCTCCGCTTGTGGCGACCACAACCGGTAACAGGCTCCGGCAGCGGTCCGGCCGGCCCGGCCACTGCGCTGGCGCACGCTGGCCTGGGAAATACGCCGCGTCACCAGCCGGTTCATGCCGGTGCGCGGTTCAAAGGTCATCAGCCGTTCCAAACCACTGTCGATCACCACCCGAACCCCTTCAATGGTCAGACTGGTTTCGGCAATGTTGGTGGCCAACACCACTTTGCGCCGAGTTGTCGGCTGAATGGCCTGCTGTTGCTGTTCAAACGGCAAAGCACCGTACAACGGCAACACCAAGATATCGCCATCCAACCGTCCAGCCAGAGCATTACAACAACGCTGAATCTCCCGCGCCCCCGGCAAAAACACCAGCACATCGCCCGGCTGCTCCGCCACCGCCTTGTGTACCGCCCGACTCACCTGGACTTCCAGCCGATCATCATCGCCGAGGTGAAACACCTCTACCGGATAGCAGCGCCCGTCGCTCGGCACCACCGGGCAACCGCCGAAGTAATCGGCCAATGCCGCGCCATCAAGCGTCGCCGACATCACCAGCACTTTCAGATCATCACGCAAGGCCGCCCGCACATCACCAACCAGCGCCATGCCAAGATCGGCCTGCAATGCCCGCTCGTGAAATTCATCAAAGATGATCAGACCTACCCCGTCCAGAGTCGGATCATTCTGCAAGCGTCGCGTCAACACCCCTTCGGTCACCACCTCAATACGTGTCTGCTTGCTCACCGCCTGCTGATGGCGAATGGTATAGCCCACGGTCTGCCCCGGCTCCTCACCGAGCTGACGGCTCATATAGCGCGCCGCATGCACCGCAGCCAGACGGCGCGGCTCCAGCATGATAATCCGCTGGCCCTGCAACCATTCGGCATCCAGCAACGCCAACGGCACCCGCGTGGTCTTACCCGCGCCCGGTTCGGCCTGCAGAACAACGCTGTCGTGCGTTTGCAGCTCGGCCAGCAATTGCGGCAGGATATGGTCTATGGGAAGGGGCATCATAAAATCCGGTCAATAGCGCAAATAAATGTCGGAAGTGTAACCAAATCAAGAAAATTTCGCGACACCCTTTCATCGTACCTGATCAAACGCGCATTTAACCAACTAAACAAACACAACACATTATTTACAAAAAAATTCACATCCTAACAAAAACCAAACCTGCAAAAGCTATAGCTTCATGAAAAACAAACTAACAATTACCACCCAGCTAACATTTACTCTCTGCACAACGAATGTTTCACAACGCAAAGGATAACGTCTCAACCAATTTATATCGAACAACACACTGCGCAGAAACGCTGTTGCTGTAAATAGTTTTCCAGCAATGTTCATCCCACTTCCAGCGGACATCCCAAGGAGGCAAATCATGAATCTTAACAACCTTCGAGTCTGGATACGCCTCAGCGGCAGCTTCGGCACACTACTTCTTTTTTTAGTGATCGCCGGTGGGACCGGCATCTGGGGCTCGACAAGCCTTTCGAAACGGATCATCACGACTCTTGAAACCGATGGCGCTATCGCCGAACATATTGCCACAGCGTCCAGCCAGGCATTGGGCCTGAGGCGTTATGAGAAAGATATTTTTCTCAACATCAGTAAAACAGAAAAAACTTCCACCTATTTTGACAAATGGCAACAGGAGTATACCAAGCTGACCAAGAGCATTACGGCTTTGGAAAAGGTTGCCTATCTACCGGATGAGCAAGCTGCCGTAAAAAAAATGGCCAGTGGAGCAAAATCATATAAGCAAGGATTTGAGGGGATTTTTCAACGAATACAGGCCGGAGAAATCAGAACGCCACAAGCTGGCAACAAGGCTATGGGACCGTTAAAAGAGTCAATCCGGGCACTGATTAACAACGCGGCATTGATTCACTCTGCGAGTACCAAGCGCATGCACGCAATTGAATCGGATATCGAATCTACTGCATCCAGATCAAAAAACGCGATCTATACAGCGCTATTGCTTTCGATTTTTGCCATGCTGGTGATGGCCTATTTCACAACCCGCAGCATCGTCAATCCGTTAAAAGAGGTCAACCGAATGCTGAACAACCTTGGAAAAGGAGATCTCAGTCACCGCCTGCACATGGTCCGCAAAGATGAGATGGGGGAAATGGCAAAAACCTTAGACGCTTTTGCTGACAACCTGCAAGATGAGGTGGTCACGGCGTTCAATAAGATTGCCGATGGTGATCTCACTTTTGTGGCCAGCGGCCTTATAAAAGATCCACTGAGTCGAGCGAACCGGTCATTAACTGACGTCATGTCACAAATCCAGTCTGCGGGAGAACAAATTGATTCTGCCAGCAGTCAAGTTTCTGATTCAAGCCAGACACTTTCGCAAGGAGCCACTCAAACGGCAGCATCTCTTGAAGAAATCAGCAGTTCCATGAGTGAGATGGCCAGTCAAACCAAGACCAACGCTGATAACGCCAACACCGCGAACCAATTGGCAAGCGAAGCGAATAAGGCCGCGCAAAACGGCGGGCATCAGATGGCGGCCATGGTAGCAGCGATGGAAGAGATCAGTGAGTCAGGTCAAAACATCAGCAAAATAATTAAGACGATTGATGAAATTGCTTTTCAGACAAATCTTCTCGCACTGAACGCCGCTGTCGAGGCAGCCCGAGCAGGTCAGCACGGTAAAGGTTTTGCAGTAGTTGCGGAGGAAGTCCGCAACTTGGCAGCACGGAGTGCCAAAGCCGCTTCCGAGACCGCCGAGTTGATCGAAGGCTCAGTAACAAAAACCGAAAATGGAACCCAGATTGCTCAACAAACGTCCAAAGCCTTGGAGGACATCGTCGGCTCGATTACTAAAGTAACTGACTTAGTCGCTGAAATTGCCGCAGCCAGCAACGAACAGGCCCAAGGCATCGCCCAGGTTAATCAGGGGCTGGGACAAATAGACGAAGGGGTACAGCAGAATACGGCAACAGCTGAAGAATCTGCCGCAGCCTCCGAAGAACTCTCCAGCCAAGCAGCGTATTTACAACACATGCTGAGCCGTTTCAAGTTGGCAGGTGGCTCGACTCCAACATAATGACACGCTGGCCCTGCAACCATTTGGCCTCGAGCAAGGCAAATGGCGCACGGGAGGTCTTACCCGCGCCCGGTTCGGCTTGCAGAACAGCACTGTTGTGCATGTGCAGCTTGCCGAAAAGTGTGGCAGGATCTGGTCACTCGTACTTGAACACCGTCAATTTTGTCATCGGAGTGACCCCCTGTAGGAGCGAATTTATTCGCGAATTGTTCTGGTCATGGATCCTTTTCATGATGGGAATTCGCGGCTGAAGCCGCTCCGACAAGAGACAATTTCAATGATGCTGAAGGATTAGGAAGAGACATGAAAGATCCGGCGCAAACTCATAAAGTAACGCCAAAAAGGATAACCGAACTAACCGATTTTCGCGATAAGCTGAACGGCTTCGCCTCTGAGACTTCTTGGATGAATGACAGAAGTATCACTTACCTCGCCCCCCTCATCATCTCAGCAGGACTCACGCCAAAGAAACGCTTGAAATCACGGCTGAATTGCGAGCTACTTTCGTAGCCAACCTTATCCGCCGCAATGTAGACCTTCATGTGCTCACGTTCGATCAGATCACGCGCCTTGTTGAGGCGCACTTTTTTCAGATACTGAATGGGAGATTCAGAAGTGATCTCTTTGAATGCCCGGTGAAACGTTGAGGCGCTCATCCCGGCGACACTCGCCAGTTGATCGACATCGAGTTTGCGTGAACACTCGCGGTGAATCAGGTGCAGGGTTTTTGAGACGCGGGCAAAGCTGCCGTCCTGGGCGGCAAGGGCATACAACGAAGACGCCTGCGTGCCGCACAGAGCACGATAAATGATTTCACGGATAAGCCCCGGCCCGAGAACCAGCGCATCCGCTTCTGAATGCAGGCACTTCAACAGCCGAATCACCGCATCGTGCATGGCCGCATCCATCTCAGCCGGAGCCACCCCTTTGGGAATATCGCGTATTCTGACAGAAGCGGCCACCCTGCTCTGCCCCAACAATCCCATCAACTCGTGGAGCACCGGCATATCAATATCGACATACAAACCAAGAAACGGCGCGTCTGCATCCGCAAACGTTTCACACTCAAACGGAATGGGAACGGATGTGACCAGATAATTGTTGGGATCATATTGAAAGCTGCGCTCTCCCAAATGGCCGATTTTACGACCCTGAGCGACGATAAAAATCCCCGGATCATAAAGCAATGGTGAGCGGGGAATATGGCTGCTGGATTTAAAAAAACGCACCCCTTTCAAGCGGGATTTGTTAAACAACTCCTTCAACTCAAATTGCTCTATCAGCTTGACCATCTCATTCATGCCACATTCCTCTTATATATGTGTACCTATCCTTACCGCTGATCCGCCTCTTTTTTCAGATCGCAACCAAGCTCTCCCGTTCAGCAGCGCCGAGCGCAAGGAGCGTCGCCGTGATGGTCGTCGGCAACTGTTTGAAGACTGTTGAAAACAGACCGAGTTTTGCCGACATCACGACGTAAGCGACTGAAGTGAGGGAACCCGCAGGGCGCAATGTCGGGAGTCGTTTTTCCGTCCCTTTTGACGACGCAAAAGGGACCCGACGTGCGGGCGCGGAAGCCCGCGTCACGTGGGCACCAAGCCACGCGTACTCATGAAACACGATTGGAACTCATGCCCCACAACTGACACCAAATCAATTACAGGCCATCACCATAGTAGTTTTGGTCATAAAAATCACTCGTAAACTGCATTTAAAATCAAACTTTGACAGAATTGGGCACACTTTAAGCAGAAACAGACATTTCATTCTCCGGTCAATGGACGTACAGTTCCCTCACTTTTAACGGCAACAGCGCATTGCCATCCCCCTTTTCAACCAAGCAGGGAAAACAACACCCTGACAACATCAAGGAGAAAACAATGGCTTCATTCACCATTCCGCAAAAGATCTATCATGGCCCCGGTTCTCTGGAAAACCTGAAACAAGTAACCGGCAAAAAAGCCCTTATCGTTATCGGTGGTGGTTCGATGAAACGACTTGGTTTTCTCGATAAAACCATCAACCTCTTGCAAGAAGCCGGTATTTCTTCGGTGGTTTTTGAAGGGGTGGAAGCAGACCCGTCGGTTGAGACGGTCATGAGAGGTGTGGAACTGTGCAACCGTGAGAACCCCGACCTGATTGTCGGGCTGGGCGGCTGCTCGGCCATTGATGCGGCCAAAGCCATGTGGGTGTTTTATGAGTATCCCGACGCGACATTCGGGGAGATCACGGCACCGTTCACCATCAAACCGCTGCGAAACAAGGCGCGCTTCGTTGCCATCCCTTCAACCAGCGGCACCGGAACCGAAGCCACCTGCGTTGCCGTTATCACCGACACGGCAAAAGGGATCAAACATCCGCTGGTGTCGTATGAAATTTGCCCCGACATCGCCATTGTCGATGGTGAGTTGGCGAAAAGCATGCCTGCCGATATCACGGCCAACACCGGCATGGACGCCCTGTCTCACGATGTAGAAGCTGTGGTTGCGGCCCTGGCAAGCACCTATAGCGACACCATGGCGCTGCGTTCCATCCGGACGATTTTTGACACCCTGCCCCAAGCCTGCGCCAATGGCGAAGACATGGCAGCACGTCAGGCCATGCACGATGCCTCCTGCATGGCGGGAATGGCCTTTTCCAATGCCATCCTCGGTATCATCCACTCAATCTCTCATCAGATTGGCGGCATGTTTGGCGTTCCCCACGGACGCGCCAACGCCATCCTGATGCCGAATGTCATCCGCTTCAACAGCCGCGCCACTGATAAATATGAATTGATGGCCAAGGAGCTGGGCAAAGAAACAGCTGAAGAGTTTGCCACCGAAGTGGAAAAACTGCGCCGGACCGTGGGTATCGAAGACAGCTTCAAAGCGTATGGCATGACGCCTGAAGCATGGCAGGAAAAGCTTGACGCCATGGTCACCAACGCTCTGGCCGACCCGTGCACCGGCACCAACCCGCGTCAGCCGAGTGAAGAAGAGATGAAACAGATCTTTGAGTGCTGCTTTAACGGCGAGGTGGTCACCTTTTAAACCAGCTGCAGACTTGTGCTGAAAAACCGTTGGCCACACCTTTAACCAAGTGCGGCCAACGGTTTGGCGCGGGCAGAAAACAACGAATGCCCCCTAGGGACAAAACCCTTCCGTTCTTTGTTGACAATGGTATTCGCAATTCTCTTCAGGTGTGCCCGAATAATAAGTATTAGCGAACTGGGTTCGCCACCGTTCAACGCAGGCGGAAAAACGCTTGCGGTCATTGGCATCACCACCATGGCCAACCAGGAGGTCAAGCACACCATCATCTTCAGCATAGTAAATGGCAACCCCGGCATTGGGGTCGATTCCACTATCGATTAATGACGTTACAGCGGCACGATCACCTATGCGCACGGCATAAGTTAAGTCATCGTACGTGGCGGCTTTTGGAATCAGCATTTGAATGATTTTGCGCCGCCTTTCACTATTCTCAGGGCTCTGATACGCCGAGAACAACGGGCGCAGAGCTTCCTTCATGGGCCGGATATCACCGCGTGAAGCACTTTTCATGGGGATTTTCGGGTCGGCACCGAGCTGCAGAAGCAGCTGCACGGCTTCCGGGTTGTGGCCGTGCACAGCCGTCCATAGCGGCGTGGCACCACGCTCGTTGCGCGAATTGATGCTCAGGCCAGCATCGACCAAACGTTGGATCATCGCTGGCTTATTGGCCGACGCAGCAAGGTGAAGTGCACAATTACCGGCATAATCGCGGGCATTGAGGTCAGCGCCCATCTCAATAAGCCGTTGCATCAAGGTGACATCGTCATTCTCCACCGCCAGCAAAAGCGCATTGACGGGCAAGGACGCGCCCTCGTCGAGCAAAAGGTCAAAAAAACGGCGATCCTCCTGTTCGAGTGCGGCTTCCATCAGTCTATCCGTATCCTGCAGCGTGGCACCGTGCTCCAACAGTTGCACGGCCAGATCCAGATCTGCGGCGCGGATGGCCCAAAGCAGCGACGTCATGCCGTCGCTATCCCGATAGTTGAGATCACTGCCGCCATCGTCAAAAACCTTCAGCGCCAGCTTCCGATGCCCGTTACGTAAAGCCGCAGTGAGCAGATTGGAACCGTGAAATGGGCCGTCAGGAGCCACTGAAGAAAGATCGACATCCATCTGATCCATTAGGTAAAGCAACGTCGTTTCGTCACTTACATAGGCGATCACAACACCAGCATAGGCTGGGGTTAGCCCGGCACCCGCGTGAACAAGAAGATCAATGCCAGGTTGATCGCCAATGGCAGTCGCATAAAAGAGCGGGCTGAATCCAAGCGGTCCCGTGTCATTGACACACGCGGGTTCAGTCTGCAACAGGGTGGCAATTTTCTGATGATCTCCCGCCATAATGGCGCCAATAAGGGGCGGTTCGCTGATCTTATGCATCTGATACTGCTGAAGCAGCATTTGAATATCTTGGGTGCTGACCGCCTTGTTGATTTCAAAATCGTTGAGATACATCAGATCGACCGGGAGAGTAAGCGTATCGCCTGCCAGGGAGCAAACCAAGTCAATGGTCGTGTAGAGATAAAAAAAGGCGCCTGAGACGCATTCTTGCACCGGGATAAAAAAGGCGCCCACACCGATGGGGCCACTCGGGTCATGGTTGACATGCTTTGACGGAGGGCCGTCCTCAAAACTTTTTGCGGCTTTCTTAACACCTGAATAGGGCTGGCCGACATGGCTGGGATGGCTGCTTTTAGTTTGGAGCGTCGAGCAACCGTTGCAGAGAAAAATTAATGCGACAAACAAGAGAAGCCGTAAGCTTCGTGCAAGAGAGTTCATAAAAAGTCTGCCTGTGTGATCCGGATAGATTGTGACGATAATGATCGCGGTAGAAGCACAACAAGCCCCTGTGCCGTCAACATCGTCATTGGAAGGCCAATAACGCACTCCAAATATTAGAATTATTACCATATAATGACAATAAAGCTCACGGCAAAAATGGATAACTTGGCTCAGGCAATAGACAAAGGAAAACCAATCCCGTATTCAATCAAAAAACAAGCCACATTTCAAAAACGTACACGGTGTCTCCGCCGCAGACATCGATTATCTTCTGATGGCCTATGATGACGAAAAATATTTTGATCTGGTTGACTGCCTGACAACAGTGTCCAAGGCTTCGAAAAAATCAAAATAGAGCGGAAAAGTTGTTTCAACAAGGCGTGACCATCGCTTTCAATTCTTCTCCACGTCCCTCAGGCCAAAGAGTGTTTTTAACTATCCTTACTGGAATGACACTTAAAGCAGCCTGTCTCATTATCACCGCCACCGGCAGTCATGGCGCTGTAATCCCAGCGCAACATATCGGGATACTGGCTACCATGAACAAGATGGCAAGACAAACAGGTTACCACAGCATCACTACGGGTTGGCGTGGTGGGATCAAGCCAGCCGACCGGCACACTCGCATCGTAGTCGGTCTCAGGATTGTAGTCGGCGAATTCACCAGTCGTCGGCAAACGGATCATGGTCGGATGCCGTAACCACACCCCTGATGCGGCATCTTCCGTATTCATATGAGCCTGGGCATGGCACCCGGTGCAAAAAGCGCTGATACTATGGGTGGTTTGCAACAGAACATTGTCGTTGTGGTTTGTCACCGCCCCCTGATATCTGTTGTGCCCCAAAGTAGGGTCCTGCTCCCAATCAGCATCTTCAATTCCAGCAACATACGAGGTGAGCATCACAATCCCCCCGCCATAGCGCGCATCATGACCACCAAGAAAACGATACCAACCACTCTCCTCGGTTTCCATGCTGCCCTCGGCAATATCAGTGCCGTGGTGTTTATATTTTTGATGACAGATCTTACAGCCATCAATCTGGGTATCCGTCATACTGCTTTTGGGCATGGCCAGAGACGCATGACACGAATTGGTGCACCCGCCACCCCAAAGATCAAGCGGCGCATGATCCAAGTCGCTATCCTGGTTACTGATGCCATAGACATTATGGCCATGGCTGTCGATGTTGCCACCAGCTGCTGCCACATCATAAAAATTCCCCCCGGCCAGAGGCTTAGTCGGATAACCCGTGGTATTGAAAACAATCGGAATACGCGTTGGCCCAAAGTTGACAATCGTCTCACTCCCCGAAGAAGAGTGACAGCCAATACAGCTCGACACCAGCAACGTATCGTTAACGGTTGCATCAAGAACTGAACCATCCTGACTGTTGTGCATGGTATGACAGTTAGAACATGCGCCGGTCACCGCCGCCTGAACATCTGGGGCCAGCACCAAAAGCACCACGACACTGACAAACACGACAATAATCACACGTCTCGATGTTAAAAACATCGCTCCCCCCTCACAAAAAAATGCCCCCATACCTATAAACACGGGGGATATCCCACAAAACACCATTGTTCATTAACATTCGCACTAAAAGCTATCATTAAACGTGCCAATAGCTAATATAGGTAAAAACAATGCTGCATGTGGTCAAAATTGCATGGGGTTTTATTTTCGTGTTACTCCACGAGAGCAAAGTCTTATCCAGAGAAAATATAGACGCACTGATTTGCCCCAGTAACAGCGGCAAAATGCCCACCGCGATAAAACAACACAGCAGCAAGCTCTATCTGTGGTGCAACCGCAGAAAAGTGGAAGATTAAGAATGTGATATCACTGTGGGGCGGACGCCAAGAAGGGGCGGAACAGTGAGGAATTATCTCTGCAAGATAATTGACAAGGCGTTCTATCTGGAAAGGTGCCGTTGCGTATTCCACAATTCAATACGATCAGGCTTGGATAAATAGTCTTCCTGTTCGCGGATGGCGTGAAGCCAACAGTCACGATCTCGTTGGGCAATCAGTCTTTCCTGATTCACGTTTTTGATCTTACGCGCATAGACCTTAAAACTGCCAAAAGAAAAGTGAATCACCCGTCCATCTTCACCACCAAGACTTTCCGCCACAAGTGGAATCTGTTCGCATTCGAGAAATTCACGGACAAACTCCACATTGGCATCCCCAACAGACATGTTGTTTTGAATGGAACGAAGATCCTTTAACACATTTCCGCCGCCAAATGCTTTCGCTTTAAGGCAGGTGCGACGCGCACCAAGCTTCAACATCTCATTGATCAACAGTTCCATAGCATGGATTCCATAGCGCCCTGCTTCCGTCAGGAAGATCGGCCCATGATTAACAGCCTGATTGGAACTCAACAAAAAATGATTCATCCCCATCACGTGATTGACAGGATCATAAAGGCACACCGCAACACAGGAGCCAAGAAGTGTCGTAATCGTCACAGGAACATTCGAGACATACTGCTCGCCCGGCCCGATAATGACACGTTGATGCCTTTCAAAATTTTCAGTTCGCATATATGCTCAATTCGTTCAATTCAGGATGCAACACCACAAGATTGAGACGAGAAATTGCTGACGCTCTCGGCAAGCCATAAACATTAATTTGTCTATACTTTTTTTAATGTTTTATCACAACTCTAAAATGGGAGGCAACACTTCAAAAGTGAATCATTCAATAACTTCATTCATCGGATAAGAAAGGTCCGCGTTGGCAGAACAGACCACTCTCAGACGCAACAAAGAAAAACAATGCGGGTTTTACCATGTTCGATGCTAAAATTATGCTTTTATCTAGTGAACCAACAGGAGGGATCATCTCATGCAAAACGACAACTTTCAGGATCACTATCCCGATGAACTCAGCTACTGCTATGGCTGTGGACGTCACAATGAACACGGTCTGCAACTCAAAAGTTCGTGGGATGGAGACGAAACCGTTGCCCTATTTCAACCCAAGCCTTACCACATCGCGGTTCCCGGTTACGTGTATGGCGGCCTGCTTGCATCGCTCATCGACTGCCACGGCACGGGAACGGCTTCAGCAGCCGCCTACCGCAATGAGGGCCGCGCTATGGACACCGCCCCACCGCTGCGCTTTGTCACCGCTTCGTTACAGGTCGATTACTTGCGTCCCACACCGCTGGGTGGCCCCCTTGAGATCAGGGGAAAAATCAGCGAACTTAAAGGCCGCAAAGTGGTGGTCAATGTGACGGTCAGTGCTGATGGAGAGGTTTGTGTGCAAGGCAAAGTGATCGCGGTTCAGATGCCGGAACATATGGCCGCAAAAATGGACGCCATAGAACCAGAATCAAAATAAAACGGTGAACAGTTATGACGGATAAAACATCCAAAGAAATGAGTCGAGATCAGTACAGCCAGGTCGGCGATGCTTACGTGCGCAGTCAAACTCACGCCAAAGGCGTTGACCTCGACTATCTTCTCAATATGGTCCAGCCGCAAAAAGACTGGAAGGTTCTGGATGTGGCCACCGGCGGCGGCCATACCGCCTTAATACTGGCTCCGTATGTTCAACAGGTGATTGCCGTCGATCTGACACCCAACATGGTGGAAACGGCGAAGAAATTTGTCTGCGACGAAAAAGGCCAGACCAATGTCACCTTCCAACTGGCGGATGCCGAAAACCTGCCCTTTGAGGATGGCAGCTTCGATCTCGTCACCTGCCGGATCGCGGCACATCATTTTCCCGCTTGTCAGAAGTTTATTGCGGAGAGTGTTCGGGTGTTAAAACAAGGTGGGTTGCTGGCAGTGCAGGATCATGTGTTACCAGCAGAAGAAAATCACGCACTCTATGTGGATCAGTTTGAACGCCTGCGCGATCCATCCCACTTTCGCGCCTATTCCGAGCAGCAGTGGCGACAGATGTTTGAACTTGGCGGCCTACAGGTCCAGCAAACTCGTCAACTGACCAAACGCCACAATTTTATCGACTGGGCCAAACGGATGAACTGCACGGAGGAAACGCTTGATGAGTTGGTTGCCATGATGAAAAACGCTCCCAATGCCGTTAAGGCTTGGCAAAAACCGTTTCCGGATGCTGATCATTTCGGTGGAATAGAAACGAGCTTCGTTAATCATCATATTATTGTCGTTGGGCGCAAAGGCTGATCCTTTGCTCACAGAGGTAAGCCAAGTAGACTTGCCCCCCTTTTGGCATTTTTAACGATGCTTCGCACGACTACTTAATCGTGTTGAATTATGCAGACTTACTCCGCCCTTTTTGTTTAACGACATACATGTTCTGATCAGCAACACGCAAAAGCTCCTCTGCCGTCTCCCCATTCTCCGGGAAAAGGGAAAACCCGACACTTGCCCGGCTCTTCACTTCTAAAGAATCGAACTGAAATGGCAATTGCAGTGCCTTATCGATACGGCTAATCAAGGTCTCAACACCCGACAAGTGATCGACTTGAGGCAAAAGGATGACAAACTCATCACCGCCCATCCGTGCCAGAGTATCTGAATCCCGCATCAGCTTCTGCACCCGCTGCGCAACACCCTTGAGAAGTTTATCGCCAACATCATGCCCATAGGTATCATTGACCTGTTTAAAACCGTCCAGATCCATAAAAAGTACGGCCATCGGCTGCCGGGAGCGCCGTGCTTGAGCAAGAGACTGTTCCAGACGTTCCATCAACAAGTAACGGTTGGGCAGACGCGTCAAATTATCGTGAAGAGCCATAAACCGCACGGCATCTTCTGAAGCCTTGCGTTCACTGATATCGGAAAGGATGTTCAGGGTGGCCGGGTTGTTCTTCCAACGGATCAACACTCCCGTCAGCTCTATCGGGTAGACAGTCCCGTCACGCTTAAGAAACTGGCTTTCATAACGAACAGGAGCTTCTTTACCGGCGAGCCGTTTCAGATGATTGGCCATCATTGTCTCACGTGCTTCAGGGGCGATCAGAGGTAAAAAGGTTTCCATATTCAGCAGTGCATCATGATCGTAACCAGTCATTTCACACGCACGCGGATTTACGAACACCAACCGCTTATTTTGTACGACAACAATCCCTTCATGGGCATTATCGACCAGGCTGCGAAAAGACTCTTCACTCTCCTTTAACCGCATATTGAGGTCTTGGAGTGTTTTGTTAAACCTGTTGACCTTGCGATAGCGAGAGAGAAACAAAAAACCGACAACACCGACAGCTGCCACCACTTTCCAAAATATTGAATAGTCAAACTGATGTTCATAGGTGACAGCAATCCATTTGCTGTGAATTTCCTGGACCGGATTACTGCCTATGCTTTTAACCGCCTTATCAAGGATGTGCAACAGCACAGGATCGTCATTTCTGACGGCAATGCCAAGCTCCCAGTTTCGATTGATCCGTCCGGAAATTTTGATCGACGATGAAAAGTAATGGGTAATTTCATATGAAATGGTTGTCAGGTTGTCGATAAATCCGTAGATTTCATTTTTCTCAAGTGCAGTAAGGCCATCGTAAATCGTATCAAATTCTGTAATATCCATTTCAGGATATTCCATCCTCAGAAATTCTGTAAAAGCATAGCCTTTCACAAGCCCCATGCGATGATGAAGCACATCTGGCAGATCTGCGATGAAGGGCTTTTCCTTGGTTGTGGCAATGACAAGAGGAATAACGATATAGGGCGTTGTAAAGTTCAGGTATGTTTTTCTTCCAGGCGTTGCCATGGCCAGTGGCAGAATATCGCATTTCCGAGATTTCACGTTCTCAAGTGATTCCGGCCATGACTCCGTTGGAACGAGTTGAAAGTTTACTCCTAATTTTTGTGCGACCAAATCAAGATAGTCTGCGCTCATTCCGACATGTTTATTATTAGAGACCGCCTCAAAGGGCATCCAGCCAGGATCAACACAAACTTTAATCGTCTTTTTTTGTGCAAGATACGCTATTTCCTCGTTTGTTAACTCCAGAAGAGATGCTGTTACATTCAGTGTTTCTTCACTGTTGATAGGACGTCCTGAGGCACTGTCGATGCTATTTTGAGCAAAAGTCAAAGAGGTTTGGAGGAGAACAAACAAAATCGCAATGTAAATTGACTTCCGCATTTGGCACATCCTCAAAAAACGTTCATTTCTATCACTAAAGTTGCTTAGTGAAAATAGACAGATAGAGACTTTACTGCTATCTCGCAGTTTAATCAATCCCCCCTCTTTTAGCAAACGATAGAATCGTTAATCCAGATTCAAAAACAAGAGAAGGCCAGAGCATTACAGGATGCCCTGGCCTTCTCTTGTTTTATATTTATTCCTCAGCACAGAGGGACTCTTTTAATCTTCCCCCCACGCACTCCACAAGCGACGGACTAGGGGTTGAGCAAACCCGCCAACTGACGAAACGTCACAATTTTATCGACCGGGTCAAACGGATGAACGGCTCAGAAGAGACATTAGAGGATTTGGTATCCATGATCAAAAGCGCTCCCGAGACCATCAAAGCCTGGCTGGAACCCTTGCCGGACGCTAAACATTTGCCAACAAGAGTAAGTCCACCGCAGGCTTGCTCCCTTTTGGTATTTTTGAGTCCGAGAGAAAATTCTTAAAAGAAAAGGACGTTGAGAGGCGGTCTCAATAGGGTACGCGGCATGTGAAACCTTTTATGATGGTATTTTTTCAGTTGGCTTATTGAACTGTTTACATCCGTTTCAAGCTCATGATTTTGTTCCGCTAAAATTGCTGACTTTATCTTCTATCCGCTGCCAACTGTTGTTCATTGATTTGAAGATCCCGTGTACTTTCATCGGTGTACGAGTGGTCCGGGGGTCAAGCTCGTGAAACATCGGTAAGCTGAAATAGTACAGTCTGGTCTCTTCCCCGAAACGTAGACGGCAGACCGGTAATCCAGCGAAATTGTCAACCAGGTACTCAGGGGTGTCTGCCGATGACATTTTGTGGCTCTTATGGATAAAAACTGACGAATGGCCGAAGCTCAACGCTTCTTTTTTGGGTAGGCCACTCGTTTCTGCCGAGGTGTTGCAAAATACGGTGACGGTATTTCGGACTCCCGGCGTGTATTGCATATATTCGCCATAAAAACCATTAACCACATCACGAAAGGCCGTGTGTTCGGGTTTTGGATTGCATTCCAAAACCATCAACAGGTCAAGTTGTTGGCGACTATTAAAATACAGGTGATTGGCTTTGTCGACAATTGCGCTGATGTTCGACTGGTGAAGATCGCGGTAAACATAGTCGAAACAGATCAGGCTCATAAAAGTGAAACTGGTCGGCTGACAATGAAACAGTGGGAAAACCTTACCTCGGTAAAGGTTGTGCTGCGAATCAAGGTGCTCCTCCCCGACATACGGATGACTTTTGGCCTGCATGAAGACCCTGAACCTGCCATCATTTTCCTTGACCGCGGTAATACTGCAGTTGGTTGGAAGCTCATCGATATCACCGCTATCGAGATCCTGAATAACCGAAGCCAGCGCTTCAGGGTTGTCATCAGAGTAGCGTTCCAGCAACTCCCGGTACTCCACCAGTGGCACATGGTCCACGCCAAAAAATGTCACTGAATTCGGCCGAAATCTTTCTTCGATAAATGTCAGTGCACTGTCGACATATTCACCGGGAATAGCCGCTTCTGGGAAAGCCACAAAATGGCATTTTTTAAGGTTGCCTTCACCCGTAGCAACGAGCTCGAACACTGTCTTCAGTTCATCCCACTTATTCTTAGGATTGGCCAGCCGACAGGAAAAATCGGCCAAGCCCAAATGATTGGGAAGCTGGCAAACCATGTAGTACAAAGGATCACCGAGAGGCAAGTCGACATTGATATGTTTCTCTATGATTTCAAACATCACAAAATCTCCCAAAACGCCTTAACTTGGAGTTTCACGAACGGTAACTGCTTGACCATTTGAGAAACTCTCCAGAAACGTTCTGTAACTTCATAGCTATCATCAGTCACGTTCCACCCAGTCCGAAACACATTCGCTTTGACCAGAATTTTTTAAGGAAAAAAACATCTTTGGCGATAAGGATGTCGAATCCCTTACGCACCAGTCCACAGGTTAAATCATTGAACGTTTTGCCGCTACCGATTTTAAACCAGCTCGCCTCTATTTTACCAATTTTCCTTATCCAGCCGAAGGGCGTTGCTGACTACCGCCACAGGACGGCCTACGAGAAGGGCGATCTCTTGCGTCTGAACTCATTTCACCTTGCACGCAACCAACTTTCATCCACAAAATCAGCAGCCTTGCCATTTCAGGTGACCCTCAGTCAACAACGATAAGTCCACCGTAGACTTGACCTATTCGGTTTATTTTTTCAATATGACTGTGGGCGGTGAATTTATCACTCTTACCTGGCGCTCTGGAGTTTAGAAATCTGACGATTGCCTGTTTTTCGGGGCACCTCAATGATCGACCTCCCCTTTCTACGCACTTCTTTCAACGTGGGAATTACGGGGGTATCAAATTGCCATTTTCAGAGGAAAAGAGGATGAGAACTTTTTTCAGGACTTTGTTTATTTCATACTGCCTGCTGCTAATTGCGGCCTGCTCTTCAGACAGCAACAACCGGCCGACACTCAGCAGCGAGTTGAACGACCTGGTCGCCACGGTGTGCCAAGAAACTGGCGTACCAGGAGCCTCTGTCTATATCATTTCGCCCGACTACGGCAATTTTGCCATAACCTGGGGATATGCCGACCTTAGCACCAAGACGCTGGTAACGGCCGCTCACCGCTTTCGCATCGGCAGTCTGTCCAAAAGCTTCACCGGTACCGGAGTCCTCCAACTGACCCAAGATGGCCTGATCAACCTCGAGGCCCCGATCAGCGACTACCTGGGCGAACAGTACGATGCCGAAGTGCTGGCACAGATCAGTGTTAACCAGCTATTAACCATGAGTAGCGGGTTGGGTGAATACCTTAGCCCTCAATTTCTGACCGATTCAGTCCTGCCACAGCCTTTAACCGACTACCCACCGCACACACTAGTCGAAAACGCCCTGCTCAATTCACCGGAACTGCTCTACCCGCCCGGAACCGAGTTCAGCTACAACAACACCAATTACATTCTACTTGGGCAACTGATTGAAACCGTTTCCGGCCAAAGTTATCACGACTATCTGCAGCAGGCCCTGCTGACTCCGCTGGCCCTTCAAAACACCTTCGTCCTGGAAGATGACGACCAACCCCAACAGCTTGTACGTGGCTACTACGATTTTGATGAAGACGGACACTATGAAGACTGGACAAACATGAATATGTCCTATGTCTGGTCGGCGGGCTGTCTCGCTGCCACCGCTGAGGATGTTGCGATATGGATGGAGGCTCTGGCCAGTGGTAATCTGCTAACATCCCAATTTCAACCGCAAAACTTTCCCGGTTATCCAATTGCCCAAGGCGTGACCTATGCCGCAGGGATTCTGGTAGATGACAGCTTCGGCATTGGCCATAACGGTACGGTGATCGGCTTTCATGCCGACGCCTGGCATGACCCTCACACCCAAACCACCGTGGCCGTATTGTGTAACACCAATGCACCAATTCTCGACGACGAACGAGATCCAACACGTGAGATTGCACAAGAGGTTCTGCTGCGATTTAAAAAAATGGTCGCTGACGAGTAAAAATCTAAGCAAATCCTGTCAGCATCAGTCAACCGTAGATCTGACCCCTTTGGTCTTGACCCCTTTGGTTCCTTGAAGTAGGAAGTAAGTGTTTCATCTAGAGAGAATCTATCCTCATCATTACCAAGCAAAAAAGCTTGAAGCTTATCTTCTTTCTTCTCTAGAAATAGCTCCCCCTTCTTCAGCCATATCTTACGTTTTAGCTTTATCTGTTCATGAAGAAGGTCGTTAACCACGAAATTCCATTGCCAAAGATCACTTGCCATATTTTTACCCAAATCTACGCTGCCGAGGAAAAGACTCGCGCATCACCTTTACGCATAACGACCTGCATCACCAGCGGCCCACCCAAACTTTCCGCGTCAGTGCCGCCGCGCTTCTTGCCGTCTGGTGAATGCTTTTGTTAGCGGTTCGTTCTTTATTCCACTGAAGTTCAGCCATTTATCTTTTAAGATGTTTCTTTGATATAGTTTCTTTTTCTTTATCAATTACGAGCATTAATCTAATGCACATCAAATACTTAGGATCAGTAAACCTATAAGCATTTCCTTTGGCAGTTTTTCGGAGAAGGTGCATTTCGCTTTTTGATAAATCAGAAAGTATCTGGCTTATCCCTAGGGATACTCCTTTAGTTGTCTTTGGAAATTCTTGCCTGACAATTTTTTCAACAAGTGAATAGTCGAACGACGTTTGGTCAATACAGCCTAAGGCATATAAAACTTGATTCCTTCTCGCAGTGCGAGTTTCACGTTCATTCATACATTTATCAACTACTGAGTATGCCTTGTATAGTGAACTTGCAGAAAACTCCCAGTCTGCGTCATCCAAAATATGAGATGGGATTTCCCACCCATTATCTTCAATTATGTATGAGAGGCGCTCACAATATTCATGGAGCCTTTGTGCTATGCCGAGAGTTGATTTATATATGTGCTTTGACCATTCATCGAGTGCAGTGTCGCTTAATTTTACCTTGAGTTGCTCCTGAAAACCTTTAATCAAGAATATTTTTACCTGCTCCTCTTTCAGGCTTTGGACATGAAATAGTTCTTCAACTCGATTTCCAATAGGCTCTAAATTTTCGATACTTTGGTAGTATTCAACAATGTTAGCAGGGACTCCGACTATTAATATTTTTATTTTGTGTTGAGCGTATCTTTCATCATCAAGTAGCAACAGTATATTGCCGAGCTCTGTCATAAGTTCTTTTTTGGTAAAAATTGCCTCCAAATTATCTAAAACAAGTACTGCAGTTCGATTCCCAGCTTCTCTTCTTCCTACTTCAAAAGATTTTTCAAGCAACTCAGCTGTCTTAATTGAGTAGGAGCGTTTTGCATTTGCTCCCCCCTTAGCTACTAACGCCGATAACTCAGCATTAATTGTTTCTTCATGTGCAATCCATTCTTTGGAACCTTTAGGGACAATAGCATTAAATATTTCAGCTGTTAGTGAACCTAACCTTGCTGCATTACTAAAATTGCCAGGAAATACTTTCCAGTTTTGGTCTAAGGCGACTTTCTTGTATAACCAACTTTTCCCATTGCCACTTTCGCCTGAAATGATCGTATGAAGTGAACCATCGACAGATCGCTTTAACGTCTTTTCGTGAAAAGGACGATTGACATACATTTTAGGGTTCACTTCAGCACGTCTTGGCGTGAACACTTCAGTTATTTTGGGTCGTGAAAATATCATATTTTATCTCGCTAACAGTGTATTAGGCAGAAACGTTTCCGCCTATCACCATATTGACGGATTCTGCCTAGCAAGTTTAAATCTTCGAATCTAAGCGTGCTAGATACGCATATCCGCTGTAATTACAATCCACTACCTCGACTCCCCATCTTCGAAGAAAACGTGATAGACAGAAAATATCTGCACATTTTAGAAAAAACCGCCGTGCTAGGCAGAATTGATTAATTCACCCAAAATCACATCTATTGTCGTGAAAAGTAGATAAAAGCCTCTCACAGTCCGTGATTTACACGACCCATAAAATAACGAATTCACATGAAACAATCTACAATTCTAATTGTCTATTCGATGGCTATAATAAAAACAAAGAAAGCAGGGTCATTGTTGGATGACCCCGCTTTCTTTTGTCCTATTTTGCGCGCTTACATTCTGCTTAGATCTAACCGCCTAAACCAGAATCGCTGCTCCCCTACTTCGCATTAATCCCAAATTCCACCCGACTGGCTGGGCCAGATTCAGGCTCAGCATAAATCTCCGTGGTCATCAAAAACAGTCGAGGTTTTAATTCGGGATTGATAGCCAAGATGCCATCACGCACAGCCATGGCGCGCGCCTTGGCCAGAGCGGCCATCTCCTCATCGCCAGCGCGGATATTGGCCAGCAACAGTTTTTCCATCTCTTCCGGTGGCAAGGATTTGAGGAAACCGAGCACGTTACGCGGTCGGGGAAATTCAGCATTTTTGTAGACCTGTTTGAGTACATCCGGATATTCCTCGTCGGTGATTTGCACATCGCCAACCGTCATATTTTTACGTTCATCATCATCCATATCTTCCCACTTAACTGCCTGGAGCATTTCCGTGAGTTGTTGGCGCCGATACGCTTCAGGATCGTTATTTTGATCGGCATAGGGGCTGATTTCTAGAATCAGCGATGGCCGTTTAGTGAGGACTTCGGCCAGACTGTCGAGAACATGTGTCTGATCTGCACTGATATTGGAGCGCCCCAGAGTGAAGCTGATACTACTGACATCTTCGCCTTCGGGAATCAGTGACGACAGCAAGGCAAACGGTGATGTGGCCGCTTTCACCAGCAGATTACGCAAAACGGTAAATATCGTGCTGGCGAGGCTGAAGTCGGGATCGTTGAGGTTGCCGGAAATGGGAATATCGAGATGAATCTCGTCGTTGCGATCTTTGAGCAGTGAGATGGCAAAGGCGACCGGCAGCGAGGTCGCTTGTTCGCTGTCGATGGAGTCGCCAAAGGTGAACTGGTCGATCATCACCTTGTTGTCAGCTTCAATCTGCTGATGTTCGATGGTGTAGTTGAGGTCAAGATACAGCTTGCCCTTGTCGATGGCATAGCCGAGATAGGTGCCGGAATACGGCGTCATCGGCGATAGGTCGATATCTTTGAAGCTGATGGTCAGATCAGCAAACAGATCTTGGCTGAGCGGATTGAGTTTACCGGTGATGGTCAGTGGCGAGTTGTTTTCCAATTGACCGCGCAGGTCAACATCGGCCTGCATCTCTTCATCGGAGGCCAGACCGGAGATGCGCCCGCCCAGATCGTACATGGTGGTAGCAAAGGTGCTGGGCAGATGGCGGTCGGTGAAGGAAACCGTGCCCCCTTGCAAGGTGACGGCATCAATGCGGATATCCGCTGGCGGCTCGCTGGATTCCGGTTTCATCGCCTCGGCCACAGCCGCCGGTTCCGGCTTAGGCTCAACAGCCGCCTCCCCTTCGGTCTCAGCCGCCTCAGAAGCCTGAACACTGGTCAGGTTAACCTGGCCATCGGCAGCCACTTCGATATTGGCCTGATAGTCGTTGAGAGCGACTTCTTTGATATGCAGGGCAAACGGCGCGACATCGCCCTGAATGCCGGACAGGTTGAGGCCGTCCCAACGCACCATTTCACCGCCGAAACCATCGAGAAGATTAAAGCGGTGGACAGCGACATCACCGGAGAATGTCCCTTTCAGGTCAGAGCCCTGCTGATTGAGGCGAGTGGTGATCGTGGAGAACAGTTGCCCGTCTTTGACCTTGAGTTTCAGATCGGCAGGGATAAAGTCGTTGAAGTCATCCAACGGAAACGCCTTGATGCGCGATGTTGCCACCAGATTCAGCGGCGTGTGCACCACGGAGCCATCAACCCGCACATCTCCTGTTTTGCCCACTTTAGCCGTCAACTTGAACGGACTCTTTGTCGCCTTGGGAAAGCTGAGATTCTCGGCATGCACACCAATCTGGTTGACCACAAGCAGCGGTTTTTTCTCGCTGGTGTCATCACGAAATTGCAGCTTAAACGGGCCGAGGTCGAAGCTGGCCAGGTTGATATTCCACGGCTTTGAATCTTGTTGTGTTGCAGTCGTTTGCGGGGGTTGCTGTTGTGCCGGGCGCAGCAGTTTTTCCGGTGACAACGATCCATCGGCCATTCGAGTCGCTTTGATATCACCCTGAGTCAGACTGAGCTGCCCCAGATTGACCTGCTGCGCGTTGACATCCACCGTGGTGCCGTTCACCTGCAATTGTTTGAGGGTAAAACGATCCTCACCGGAAAACGGCACCACCAGATCACGGAGCGTCACCGCGCCATCGTGCACCAGGGTGTTGCCATCGGCATAAACAAGCTGAGCTGCGGCATCGACCTGACCGGAAAGCGGTGCGGTGAGCACTTGTTCAAGATAGGGATAATAAGGTTCAAGCTGTAAGCCGTTGGCGCTGAAGGCCAGATCGGCCTGAGCGGGCACGGCACCGAGTTGACCATTGATGGCAACATCCAGCTGATGATCCGTCTGCAGGCGCAGATCAAGCGTGGCTTGTTGGTCGGGATGGGTGGAAAAATTGTCCACCGTCAGAGTGATACCATGAATCCGTTCGGCAATCGGTGTTTTGAGTGACTGATCATCAAACGACAGTTGCCCGTTATGCAGTGCCAGTGAACGGATCAGCAACAGGGGCATGCTCCCTTCACCCTCACCCTCCACCGCCGGAGGCTCTTCACTTTGTGGCTCGGAGGAAGCGAACAACCGCGTCAGGTTCAATTGCGCCTGTTCATCGCGGCTGAGCCACAGATGGGGTTCAAATAGGGCAATCAGGGATAAGGTAAAATCCTGCTTGAACACATCGGCCTGTTCAACGTCGAGCAGCAGGGTCGGCATGGCAAACAGCGGCTTGCCATCCGGCTCATTGACCACCAGCTCACTGAGGGCAAAATCACCGTTAACCAGCAGCTTAGGCAATTCATCCTTGGTGACCAGATAGGTGAGATTGATCTCGCAATCAAGGATGCCACTCTGCACATCGACAGGCAGCGCCACCGGTGCATTCTGCGCATAAAACGCCAGATCGGTATTAAAAAACGCCAGCGACAGGTTAGTTTCGAGAGAGTTATCAAACGGCTTGGATTGGCCCTCGGCATGAATATCAGCGCCATTGAGCAGCATGGCCAGCTCCGGCGTGACATATTCATCGGCCAGATATTCCACATTGCCGATCACCGGCACGCTCAGGGCCAGTTGACGGATCTCATGGTGAGAGCTTTGCGGCGATGCCTGATCATTGAAGTCGATCTCGCCATCGCTGATGACGATGTTATTAAACGAAAACAGGAACGGGCCGGACTCTTCTTCTGGCACAGGTTCAACCGGAGGAGGCGCATCGTCGCCCAGGTGCATAAAATCGGAGAAGTTGAACTGCTGCTCCCCGAGCAGGTCGATCTTGACATAGGGGTGATCAATCTCAATGCGGCGCAAAATCAACGCCTGATCAATGATCGAGCGCAGACTGACGGCCACCATCAGGCGATCCCAAGAAACAAACGGCTGATCACTGGCCGGTTCGGTCAGGGTGACACCGGAAAGTTCGAGCTTTAAGGTAAAAGGATTGAAATAAGCCTTTTCAATGGTAAGAGTCCGCTCGGTATTTTCGGCAATCCAGGCGGTTCCCTGTTTTTTAACTTGCCAGGGTACGACCAACATCGATAACAGCAACAACCCGACGATAACAGCAACGGTGATCAGTGATCTTTTCATCCAGCGTGACATAAGCGTTCCTCCCTGAACCACAAGTTTAGCACAGGAGTCTTTGCCAAACAGTGATAAACAGGTAAAACTGTCATTAGATACAAGATGTTACGAATGGAGCAAACGGGCGCCCCCCCTATCGCAAAGGCTTTCTTGACAAACGACAGAGAGTTCCGTCATTTAATAGACACACTCTCAACCACGAGACCATCATGACGATTCAAGCCGTTAACATTGCCAACCAATTCGAAGTGCGCTTTATTGATCAGGCGCGTGGCTGCGAACGTCCTCATAGTCACACGTCGCTGGTCATTTCTGCCATTACTGCAGGAGCACTGAGGTTACAAATTAACGGAAACGGGGTCGAATTGACCACGGGCCGGGTTGTTGCGGTTGGTCCACAGGTGGTCCATTGTGTCGAGGCTTTTTCAGCAGATTTTTCCGGGGTATATGTGCTGGAAATTTTTGAACAGCCAGCAGACTATGAGCAAGTTTCCCCAGCACAGTGGTCGATCTTCGGTCAAAGCGTTACGACCACGCCCCAGGTCTACGCGGAGTTCATAACGCTGTGCCGGCAACTGCTGGATGAACGCGACAACGCTGAAAGAACAGCCTTGTTGAACGCCTGGCTGGGGCCGTATTTACACCAGCACTTCAACCGCTACCCCTTTTGCATCGACAGCAGCACAATGGCCGAGCCACTGGCGGTGACGATTCGTGAGCAGTTGGATCACTGTCAGGCAGAAACACCGCCTTATGATGAGATCGCCCGCCAGTGTGGTTACAGCAAGGAACATTGCAACCGGATCTTTCGCCGCAGCTACCACCTGTCCATGCAGAGTTATTTCCTCAATCGCAAAGCCAACAAGGCCAAGGCGCTGATCGATTCGGGCAAGGAGCTGGCCGAGATCACCCTGGAATGTGGCTTTTACGACCAGAGCCACTTCAGCCGGGTGTTCAAGGAGATTTTCCAGATCAGTCCGGCCAGCTACCGCAAAAGTCTTTTGGATTCCCGTCAGTCTCATACAAGATAACGTCTGCCATATCGGTCACACTACTCCTAACAGGCTGTTGAAAAACAGCCTATGGAGCCCATGGACGGGCGACCAAAATCAAGGACATGTTTTCAAGTGCTTGATTTTGTAAGCAAGACGGAAATCGCATTTTCGGCTTGCGTCGTTGAAAAGGCCCCGGATGGGACTTTTTCAACACCCTGCTAAAGCATTTTGCCAAAGGAGAAGTCTCATGACCCAAGCCAAACAAAGCCACCACGACACCATTGTTGATCAATTCAGCCGTCAGGCGATCCCCTTCACCCAGCTTCCCGGCCACCTGGACGCCATTGAAATGCTCGTTGCCATGAGCAACGTTACCAACAAAGATCATGTGCTGGATGTTGCTTGCGGGCCGGGGCTGGTGGCCTGCGAGTTTGCCAAAACTGCCCAGCACGTCACCGGCATTGACCTGACTCAGGCGATGATTGATCAGGCCCGACTCCATCAGCAGGAACTCGGCTTGACCAATTTGAGCTGGCAGGTCGGTACGGCCCAGCCCCTGCCCTACGCGGACCACAGTTTTTCCATCGTAGTAACCCGGTACAGCTTTCACCACTTTCTCGACTCGCAAGCGGCTCTGGACGAAATGATTCGAGTCTGCCAGCCGGGTGGCCGGATCGTGATTGCGGATGCAGCGCCGCCGAAAGAAAATGTTGAAGCCTACAATCGGCTGGAAAAACTACGCGATCCTTCTCACAGCCGCGCCCTGGCTCTGGAAGAGTGGCAACAGTCACTCGGCCAGTCCGGCCTGAAAGACCTCAAGCGCGGTCATTATACGGTGGAGATGGAGCTGGAGAAACAGTTGCAGGCGTCATTTCCCAATCCGGGAGATGAGGAAAAGATCCGCGCTCTGTTCCGTGACGATATTGGGGAAAATCAACTGGGCATGAACACCCGGCAGGTCGGCAATGAGATCCACTTCTCCTACCCCATCGCCATCTTTGCCGGATGCAAGGCTTGAATACTCCGGGCGACAGTGACTTAATAGAAGGAAGGTGACCCGCTTAAAAAGCAAGTGGTCGCCACCTCTCTCCTACACAACGAGTTGCCGATGAAAAAATGCCCCTTTTGTGCTGAGCTGATTCAAGACGAAGCGATTAAATGCAAGCATTGCGGCGAGTTTCTCGACGGGCGTAACCGCAATTTTCAGTTCTCACCGCCGACAAACAGTGTGCCATGGTACTTTCGCACCTCGTCAATCTGGGTGGCGTTGGCCTGTGTCGGGCCGCTGGCGCTGCCGATGATCTGGTGGCACCCGACCATGGCGCGCAAGTGGAAGGTTCTCTCAACAGTGGCTATTGTCGTTGTTAGTTGGTTGCTGTACAAAATGACCCTGCAATCGATTCATAACCTCGAAGCCTATTACGAACTGCTGGAAGAGATACGTTAATTCGCTCTAGTTCCCGAAATAAAAAATCCCCCGAAAGAGCGTTGCCTCTTTCGGGGGATTATTATTTCTGCCGAGAACAGCTTGATTACAACGTCAGATCGGCCTCCTGACCATAAAGCTGTTCTCGCAAGGCATTGACTTCAGCACTCTCCAGATAATCGTCAAAGCTCATCACCCGATCAATAATCCCAGCCGGCGTCAGTTC
Source organism: Desulfuromonas acetoxidans DSM 684 (assembly GCF_000167355.1). NCBI lineage: Bacteria > Pseudomonadati > Thermodesulfobacteriota > Desulfuromonadia > Desulfuromonadales > Desulfuromonadaceae > Desulfuromonas > Desulfuromonas acetoxidans. The sequence continues at coordinate 3,461 of NZ_AAEW02000015.1, read as the reverse complement.
GATAATGCGGTTGGCAACCGTGGCAACAAATTTGTGGTCATGGGAGGTGAACAGGATCACTTCAGGGAACTGAACAAGGCTGTTGTTGAGAGCGGTGATCGACTCGAGATCAAGGTGGTTGGTCGGCTCATCGAACAGCAGCACATTGGCACTGCTGAGCATCATGCGCGACAACATGCAGCGCACCTTTTCGCCACCGCTGAGCACTGTGGTCATCTTGGTGGCTTCATCACCGGAGAACAGCATGCGACCGAGAAAGCCACGGGCAAAACTCTCCCCTTCATGCGGGGGAAACTGACACAGCCAATCAATCAGACTCATCTCTTTTTCGAAATAAGCACTGTTTTCCTTAGGGAAATAGGCATTGGTAATGGTGACGCCCCAGCGAAAGGAACCACTGTCGGGCTTCATCTCTCCGGCCAGAATCTGCATCAAGGTGGTCTTGGCCAGGCCGTCGCCGCCGACAAAAGCGATTTTGTCGTTTTTGTTGACCACAAAGCTGACATTATCCAGTACTTTGACGCCGTCAATGCTCTTGGTCAGACCCTCCACCTCAAGAATGATATCACCGCAGGGGCGCTCCGGCTTAAACACGACAAACGGATATTTGCGCGACGACACCGGCAGCTCTTCAATATCGATTTTATCGAGCAACTTTTTCCGTGCCGTGGCCTGTTTGGCCTTGGAGGCGTTGGAGCTGAACCTGGCGATAAACGCTTTAAGTTCGTTGGCTTTGTCGGTGGCTTTTTTATTGGCATCCTGCTTCTGTTTCAACACCAGTTGGCTGGCTTCATACCAGAAATCGTAGTTACCGACATAGGTGCGGATGGTGCTGAAATCGATATCGGCAATATGGGTGCACACCTGATTCAAGAAATGCCGGTCGTGCGACACGACAATGACGGTATTTTGAAAACGGCCGAGAAACTCTTCGAGCCACTGAATCGATTTAAGATCAAGGTGGTTAGTCGGCTCGTCGAGCAGCAGAATGTCGGGATTGCCAAACAACGCCTGAGCGAGCAGCACGCGCACCTTCTCACCGCCTTCAAGTTCTTTCATTTTTTTATGACGCAGCTCTTCGCCAATACCGAGACCATTGAGCAACACGGCGGCTTCCGATTCGGCCTCGTAGCCGTTCATTTCAGCGAATTCAGCTTCCAGTTCACCGGAGCGAATCCCGTCTTCCTCAGTGAACTCTCCCTTGGAGTAGATCGCCTCGCGTTCGGCCATCACCTTGTACAACCGCTCGTGGCCCATGATGACGGTGTTGAACACGGTCTCTTCGTCAAAGGCGAACTGGTCTTGGCGTAAGACCGCCAGACGCATCCCTTTATCGATGGTCACTTCCCCCTTGTCGGCATCGGCATCACCGGCGAGAATCTTCAAAAAGGTGGATTTCCCGGCACCATTGGCCCCGATCAGACCATAGCAGTTGCCCGGAGTGAACTTGATATTGACGTTTTTAAAAATGGTGCGCTTACCGTAGGCAAGGCAGATATTGCTGGCGCTGATCATAACAACAACTTTCTCAAATCTTGAAGGATGCGGATAAATATTTCGGTCTCAGGCTGCGCCTCTATAGCACTTATCACAACGCGTCGCAATGCTTTTCAGGCCAGCGTCGTCACAGGAAAAGTGGTTTACACTCGCCATGCGACTTGCCCAGCCACAGCGGTCACCGTATACTGACCTCTTATCTTTTCACTCTTTTGCCGAAAGCTGCTCTCATGATCCTTCTTGACCGCCCCTATGTTTCCTCTTTTTTGCTGCAGAGCCTTCAACAGCATCATATCGCCGCGATCGACACGCCAGAGCTTCAGCAACTCCAATTGCCCCAACAGCCTGACACCATCTCAACGGCTGAAGCGAGCAAGCTGTTGTCCTCAGATCCATCCACACGCTTGTTATGCAATTCGGAAAATTCGATTGGCTGGATCAGTGACCACCTCAGCAACACGCCCTTGCCGGAGAAAATCCGTTTATTTAAAGACAAATGTGCGTTTCGCGATCTTCTTAAAGATGCTTTTCCAGATTTCTTCTATGCCGAGATTCCCGCTGAACAACTGGCACAGACAGATACATCGACATGGTCCTGGCCAATCATCGTCAAACCGGCCGTTGGTTTTTTCAGCATGGCGGTTCATCGCGTTGACAATGCCGACCAGTGGCCTGTCATCGTCGAAAAAATCCACAACGAAATCGATGTGTTTCGCACGGAATACCCGCAACAGGTACTGGATGCCAGTCGCTTTATCGTTGAAGAATGTATTGAGGGCGAAGAATACGCGATTGATGCCTACTATAATGATGTGGGCGAACCGGTAATTCTCAACGTACTTCACCACCGTTTCACGGGCGGGGATGATGTCAGCGATCGGATCTACACCACCTCGGCTGAGATGGTCTTTGAACTTCACGATGCGCTGAACGAATTACTGAGTGTGATTGGCACCTCAGCCGAGCTGAGTCATTTTCCTGTCCACCTCGAAGTGCGCATTACGCCAGAAGGACAGGTTGTGCCGATTGAACTGAATCCCATGCGTTTTGCCGGCTGGTGTACGACGGATATCGCCTATCATGCTCATGGCATTAATCCCTATTTTTACTATTTTGACAATCAGAAGCCGGACTGGGAGCAAATTGCCGCCCTCAGCGGTGACCGCCTGACCAGCTTCGTTATTCTTGATCGTCCGGCGGATGTGCCTGTTGATAAAATCAAGGGATTTGACTATGTGGCGGTTTTGGAAGAACTGGAGCAACCGGTGGAACTGCGCAAGGTGAATTATCGAAATTACCCGGTGTTCGGCATTGTCTTTGCCCATACCCTGTCCGATGAGCAGGAAGAGCTGGACCATCTGCTGCGAGCAGACATGCACGATTTTATTGAACTGGCATAAGAGCTTTTAAAAAATCGTCTTGAATCACATCGGGGGCAGCCTTTTGGAAAGGCTGCCCCCGAAAATTTTTAGAGCTTAAACCGAATTTCTCACAAGAACCCTTGTGAGATTCAGATCAATTGCGTCTCCAGAATTTACTCAAGCCGAATTTGCTCCCCAATGACTTTTTCATTCCCTTTTTGAGCAGGAAAGGGCCATATTTCTTATCTTCCACCATGATGTGGTTGGTAATCCATTTGCGCAGGAAAAAGAGCAGTTCCGGCGTAATCAGACGCTCACCATCCTGAACCTTTTTGTTAATTTCATACACCTGGTTCCGAAGATCTTCATGCATGTCGCAATGCGCTCTGTAATCGGGATATTCAAAAATACGGAACAGGCACTCCTCCACGGCAAAATGGATGATGGTGTATTGGACCAGCTCGTTCAACACGTCCTTGGCCACAGCAACCTTGTCTTCGCCAAGAGTCATCGCTTCATAAAGTCGGTTAATCAAATTGACCAGTTTCTTATGTTGTTCGTCAATCTCTTGAATGCCAACACTGATTCATCTGACAGTATGAA